>DASQFO010000186.1:0-11584 GCA_035633095.1 Allosphingosinicella sp.
CACCCAGGATACGAATTCATGAGGAGACACGTCATGACCCAGAAGCTCAATCACCGCCTGATGCTCGGCACCGCTTTGGTCGCGCTCGCCGCCACCGCCAGCCCCGCTTTCGCGCAGGACGATCCAGTCCCGGTCAGCATGGCCCCCGCCCCCGAGGCCGCCGAGGACGACGCCGAGATCTTCGTCACGGCGCGGCGCCGCGAGGAAAGCCTGCAGAACGTGCCGATCGCGGTCACCGCTTTCTCGGGCGACGCGCTCGAGCGCCAGGGCGCGACCGACATTACCGACCTCAGCGACGTCACCCCGAACGTCACGCTGGAGACCTCGCGCGCCACCAACACGACGCTGACCGCGTTCATCCGCGGCGTCGGCCAGCAGGACCCGGTCGCCGGCTTCGAGGCGGGCGTCGGCCTCTATCTCGACGACGTCTATCTCAACCGGCCGCAAGCGGCAGTGCTCGACATTTACGACGTCGAGCGGATCGAGGTGCTGCGCGGGCCGCAGGGCACGCTCTACGGCCGCAACACGATCGGCGGCGCGATCAAATATGTGACCCGGCGCCTGTCCGAGGACCCGAGCCTGCGCATCCGCGGCACGCTCGGCCTCGACGACCATGCCGATCTGGTGGTCAGCGCTTCGACGCCGATCAGCAACGACCGCGTCCTCAGAGCCGGCGCCTCGCTCGCGCGGCTGTCGCGCGGCGGCTTCGGCGACAACCTCACCAACGGTCTCGAGAATTACAACCGCGACGTCTGGGCCGGCCGCCTCAGCGCCGAGGTGAACAACAACGACAACATCTTCGTGCGCGTGGCCGCCGATTACACGCGCGACCGCAGCAACCCGCGCGGCGGCCACCGGCTGATCCCGGGCCTGTTCAGCGGCGCGCCCGTGCTGTCCAACGAATATGACACGCGCGGCGCGCTGAACTTCCCCGAACAGAGGATCGTGGCCTATGGCTTCTCAATCTTCGCCGAGGTCCAGCCGGCCGATCATTGGACTTTGCGGAGCATCACCGCCTACCGCCGCGATTCGACCGACACGCCGATCGACTTCGACGCTTTGCCCGCGGTCGATGTCGACGTTCCCGGCGTCTACGAGAACAGGCAGACCTCGCAGGAGCTGCAGGTGCTCTACAGCAACGGCCCGTTCAACGGCCTGTTCGGCGCCTATTTTCTCGACGCCAACGCGGTCACGATCTTCGACGTGCGGCTGCCCAACGGCATTACCGCATTGACCTTCGGCGACGTCGACACCGAGACCTACGCGCTGTTCGGCGATTTCACCTACGACATCACCCCGCAGCTCAGCGTCTCGGTCGGCGGCCGCTACACCTGGGACCAGCGGACCTCCGACATCGACCGCGGCGTCTATCTCGGCGGCGGCGGCTCGCCCTTCTTCGGGGGCACCGGCATCCGCATCGTCAACCAGTCGGACTTCACCGGCACCGCCGACTTCCAGGAGTTCACGCCGCGCGCCTCGGTCAGCTTCAAGCCGACCGCCGACCAGACGATCTACGCGAGCTATTCGCGCGGCTTCAAGGGCGGCGGCTTCGACCCGCGCGGCGTCAGCAGCGTCGCGCCGGATCTGAACGGCAACGGCATCCGCGAATATAACGAGATTTACGAGTTCATGTCGTTCGACCCGGAAACGGTGACCAGCTACGAGCTCGGCTACCGGGCGTCGCTGTTCGACCGGCGGCTGCGCTTCGGCATCACCGCTTTCCATGCCAACTATAGCGACGTGCAGGTGCCGGGCTCGGCGGCGACGGTGATCAACGGCCAGCAGACCTTCATCGGCATCACTTCCAATGCCGGCAAGGCGCGCTTCCAGGGCCTTGAGTTCGAGGGCAATGCGCTGCTCGCCCGCGACTTCGGCACCGGCGGCGACACTTTGAACCTCGCCTGGTCGCTGGGTTACATCAACGCCGATTATCAGGAGTTCATCGACGCCCGCGGCATCGATGTCGCCAATCGGCGCAACATCCAGAACACGCCGGAGTGGACGGCGAGCGCCACGCTGAACTACGGGGTGCCGGTGGCGAGCGGCACCCTCAACATCATCGGCCAGGTCTCCTACCGCAGCAAGACCTTCCAGTTCGAGCTGCCGGCCGAGGGCCTCGACCAGCCGGGCTACGCCTTGTTCGACGCCAGCCTGGTATGGCGCTCGGACGATGACCGCTGGTCGATCGGGCTGCACGGCAAGAACCTGCTCGACGAGCGCTACGTCACCTCGGGCTATGTCTTCCTCAGCCAGAATCCCGACACGGGCGTCTACAACCGCAACGCCGTCACCGGCAACGTCATCCCGACGCTGGGCCGGGAAGGCATCCTCACCGCCTTTTACGGCAATCCGCGGCAGGTCTTCGTGTCGGTCGGGGTGAACTTCCGCTGATGCAAGGGGGGAGCGGGAGCGAACGGACAGGTCCCGGCGGGCGCGTCCTTGCGATCCTGCTCCTCGCCTACATCTTCAACTTCATCGACCGCCAGATCATCGGCGTCCTCGCGGTGCCGATCAAGGCCGAGCTGGCGCTCAGCGACCGCCAGCTCGGCCTGATGGGCGGGATCGCCTTCGCGCTCTTCTATTCGGGCCTCGCCATACCGATCGCCTGGCTCGCCGACCGCAAGAGCCGGGTCAACATCATCGCCGCCTCGGTCGCCCTGTGGAGCGCGTTCACCGCCGCCTGCGGCCTCGCGCAGAATTTCTGGCACTTGTTCCTGGCGCGGATGGGCGTCGGCATCGGCGAGGCGGGCGGGGTGGCGCCGTCCTACGCGCTCATCTCGGATTTCTACCCGAGGGAAAAGCGGGCGCGGGCGCTGGCCCTGTTTTCGCTCGGCATCCCGATCGGGTCGGCGCTCGGCGTCTTCTTCGGCGGCTGGATCGCGAGCCATCTCGACTGGCGCTCGGCGTTCATCATCGTCGGCCTCGCCGGGCTCCCGGCGGCCTTGCTGGTCAAGCTCTTCATCCCCGAGCCGGTGCGCGGCGGCCAGGACAGCGCCGACGGGTCGGCGAGCGATCCCGCCCCGCCTTTCCTCGAGGTGGCGGCGACATTGGCGCGGACGCCGAGCTTCTGGCTGCTCTCGTTCGGCGCCGCGTCGGGTTCGATCCTGGGCTATGGCCTGATCTTCTGGCTGCCGAGCTTCTTCGGCCGCAGCTTCCACCTCGAGCTGGCCGAGATCGGCTGGTTCTACGGCTCGATCGTGCTCGTCGGCGGCGTCGCCGGAACCTTGCTCGGCGGCTGGTTCGGCGACCGCGCCGGGGCCGGCAATCCCGGCGCCTACGCGCTGATCCCCGCGATCTGCTTCGTCGCCGCCGCGCCCTGCTTCGCGCTGGGGCTGTTCGCGCCCTCGCTCTGGCTCGCCTGGCTCTTTTTCGCGACCGGCCAGATGCTGGCGCTCGCCTGGCTCGGCCCGGTGATCGCCGCGGTCCAGCACATCGTCCCGCCCAACATGCGCGCGACCGCCTCGGCAAGCTTCCTCTTCATCAACAACCTGATCGGGATCGGCTTCGGGATCTTCTTCCTGGGCTTCATGTCCGACGCGATGGCCGCAGCCCATGGCGAGGATTCGCTCCGCTACTCGATCCTCTACGGGCTCGCCTTCTACCTGCTCAGCGCCGCCATCTACTTCGCCGCCTCGAAGCGGCTGGCGAAAGACTGGGTCGCCTAGCCAAGTCCCAAGGGGGCTAGTGCGAGAGCGGTCGGGCTCCTACGTGGCAACCGATGCCCGCATACGTCAAAACCAGGACTGACTTGGAGAATGAGCTGACGGACCAGCTTAGTGCGCTGCGGGATTCGGCGACGGCTTACGACGCCGGAAAGCTTTGGGAGGCCAAACGCCTTGCGGCGACGGCCTTCATCCTACTTCATGACGGCGGCCGCCGTACCCAGTCGCTTTTGACCCAGCTCGGCATCAGGCGTGGAATGACCTTCACAAGTACCGTAAAGCCTCCGGAGGCAAACTCTCCGCTTCCGCTCGCGATGATAAACGTCGACGTAGTCAATGGAGTGGCGACCTATGCCCCGTTTCTCGATGGTCAGAGCACGCACCGGAACGAGCTCAAGTTTTCAAAATGGTACGATGAAAGAGTTTTTGAGACGGGCGCTGGTCGTCCTCTGTCGCGAAAGAACCTAATCTACGCGTTGCGAAACCAAATGGGCGGTGGTCACGTCGACGGGGAAATCGAGGACGAGGCCGTCCATTGGCTCACTAAGGGCGTTCACACCGTAACATCCGACGACCCTTGGAGGGACGAGGCGGGGAACGTAGTGGAAGATGTTCCATTCGCCAAACCATTCCAAGGCGGCTCGGTCCCCAACGGTCACCTTGCCACGATGCGTCAAATCGGTTGGGAGTTAGACTTCTCACTTCGCAGGGCCGGTTACTGAAACGCCAAAATCCCTTTCGAATGCGTCGCTAGCCGCTTCCGTTAATCGAGTGGATTATAGACTCAGGTCGCGAAGCTCGGATCGAGCCGGTACGCCTTCCTTAGCAGAGCCGGCCACGCCAGCATGTTGGCTCCCAGCTTGAGGCTCGCCTTCCCCATCTGCGCGGTCAGCTCGGGCGAGCCCTGGGGCGGGTTCGAGACGTTTTCGGCGCCCGCCGACAGCGCCATGATCTGGGCCTCGCAGGCGCGCTCGAGGAAGTAGATCTTGACGAACGCCTCGCCGACCGTCTCGCCGACCGCGAGCGTGCCGTGGTTCCTGAGGATCATCGCGCTCTTGTCGCCGATGTCGGCAATGATCCGCTCGCGCTCGTCGAGGTCGACCGCGACGCCTTCATAATCGTGATAGGCGATTTCGTCGCGGATCAGCATCGCGGTCTGGGTCAGCGGCATCAGTCCGTCGCCATGGGCTGAGACGGCCTGGCCGGCCGGCGTGTGCAGGTGGATGACGGCATGGGCGTCCTCGCGCGCCATGTGCAGCGCGCTGTGGATGGTGAAGCCGGCCGCGTTGGTGATGAACGGGGTCGGCTCGACCGGATTGCCGCTCATGTCGACCTTGACGAGGCTGGAGGCGGTCACCTCCTCGAACATCAGCTGATAGGGATTGAGCAGGAAATGATGCTCGGGCCCGGGCACGCGCGCCGAGAGGTGGGTGAAGATGAGATCGTCCCAGCCGTAATAGGCGACCAGCCGGTAAGCGGCGGCGAGGTCGACGCGGATCTTCCACTCCTCCTCGCCGACCTTGTCCTTCATCGGCGGAATCTCGAGAGTCGAAAAGGCATGCGCCTCGGCCATGCTCCGGGCGATTGCATCGACACGTCCCATCACATTTCTCCCGATTCCGTCACACCCTTTACCGGCTTCGCGCAGCCGATGCGAGGCCCGGAGTGCGGTGGGAAGACGGCCGGGATCAGTCCAGCGAGGCGGTGACGCCCGTCTCGCCGGCCGCGGGGACGCGCAGCTTGTCGCCGAAAATGTCGTGCATGTAGTCGAGATCGTAGGTGCAATAGATGGCGTAATCGTCGTCCCCGCGCGCGTCCTTGAGCCACCCCATCGCATTGGGGTGCGGATTGGGAAATTTCACGTGGTCGCCCGAGACCAGGTAGATGTCCGCGGTGATGTTCTCGAAGAAGTCAGGCGCCAGATTGTTCTGGCTGCCGTGGTGGGGCAGCTTGATGAGGTCGAAATGGGCCTTGCCGGCCGCGTCCAGGAGTCCCTGCTTCTTCAGGCCGTCCATGACCTCGTTGCCCAAAGCATCGCCGGTGAGCAGCATGGTCTTGCCGCCGAAGCGGGCGACGACGACGATGCTCGAGAGGTTGTAGGGCGAGCGATCGTTATAGGCGGCCGTAATGCCTTCCTTCCGGTTTTTCTTCCATGCTTTTCGCAGTTTCTCGACGGCCTCCGCGTCGGGCGCGATCACGACCAGCTCGAGGCCCTCGATCTCGGCCGGCTCCATGCCGTCCCGCAGCATGACGAGCGGCTGGTAAGGATCGTTCATGGTGATGTCGAGGCCCTGCCGCTTGGCGAAGGCGTGGAGATGCTGGCCCTGGGGCACCGAGGCGAGAACCTGCTTCGCCCATTCGTCGCCGCCGCGCGCGGCGGTGCCGAAGCTGGCGAGGACCGATGCGGTCGCCGGGCTGTTCGCCGGCTCGGGCAGCTTGCCTTCGAGCAGGCCTTCGAGGCTGTTGTGCCAGAGCAGGAGGACATCGGCGGGCGCGTTTCCTTCCTCGATGTCGTCGGCCAGGGCCAGCAGCCCGTTGATATGGTCGTCGTCGATATGGCTGAGCATCATCAGCTCGAGCTGGACGCGCTCGACACCCAGTTCGCCGGCCAGGCCGGCGAGGCGCGGCTTGAGGACGGCGGGATAGGTGCCGCTCGGCCCGCCGTCGATCAGCGCCACCCGCCGGTCGCCGTCGCTCCCCCAGTGGAGGAGCAGGCAATCGCCGTGGCGCGCGGGCAGGGCTTCAAGCTTGAACATGATTTCCTCCCTCAGACCGATTGGATGGCGCGCAGCACGTCGACGAGGCCGCGGCCCTGGAAATAAGGCTCCCGCCCGAGGTCGGTCGCGGTATTGCACAATATCGCCTTCACGCGTTGCGGTTCGCCGATCAGCTCGACGTGTCGGGCCATCAGCATCGCCGCGGCGCCGCTGACGTGCGGGGCCGCCATGCTGGTCCCGTCCAGCCGCACCGCGCTGTCCCCCAAAGCGGGCGCGTAGATCTTTTCGCCGGGAGCGACGAGGTCGGGCTTGATCCGCCCATCGCCGGTTGGGCCACGGCTCGAGAAATAGCTGACGCCGTAATTGTGGGGCTCCATGCGGTGGGTCGCGCCGACCGTGATGACGTTCTCGGCATTGCCGGGATCGGTGATGCTGACCGGGCAGAACTGGTCGAACGGCAGCTCGCTGTCGTCGAGCACGCGCCGGTAGCCGAGATTGCCAGCGGCGGCGACGACGACGACGCCGTTCGCGACGGTGCGTTCCGCCTCCTCGCAGATCGGGGTCCGCCCGCAGGCGTAGACGGCCGCGTCGTGATCGAGCGACAGGCTCATATTGATGCCGTGGATCGCCATGCGATCGCTGCTCGCGTTCAAATGGCGGATGAACTGAAGCGCGGACATGATGACGAATTCGTCGCTGCTGCCGTCCAGGCGGCAAACGCGGATATCGATGAAGTTGATGTCCGGGCACATGCCGGCCATCCATGGATTCTCGGCGCCGGGCTCGCGCCACTTCGCGCCCAATATGCCCGCGACGTGGGTGCCGTGTGTATCGAGCGGCCTTAGATAGGCGTCGCCATGGTCGACCCTGAGGAAGGGCCGCAGCAGGTCCCAGTCGATTGAACGCGACCGGGAGATCCGGCGCAGGAGCTCGCGGCGCTTGGTATTGGCGACGCGCGCGGGATCCGATGCGCCGGCCGCCCCGACCGTCCGTACCACGTGGGGAGGCAGATCGGGATTTTCGGGATCGAGCAGCAATTCCCGCAAATAGGCGAAATCGTAGGTTTCCTTGACGCGGGACCGCTCCATCAGTTGCGCCATCGTGGGATTATCCGGAAGCGGCTGCTCGGGATAGCGCCGGAACGCCGGGTGGGCGGCGTCGATGCCCGAATCCATGATCGCCCAGGTGAGCGCGCTGCAATTGACCGAAAACAGCGAGTGTGCGGCGTCGCCCTTCACCGTCCGGACCGATTGGTAGATGGCGAGGCGCGCGGGCCGGTTTCGGGTGATCGAGTGCACCAGGGCAGCAGCGGGCGGGACCGGCGCCGGGAGCGCGGTGCGGGAGCTGGCTTTCCAGCCCCGCAGGATCCGTCGCGTCAGCTCGAGGCGCGCCTTGGTGAAGGCCTTGTCGTCCTCGCACGCAAAATCCTCGAGGATCCGCTCCAGCGATGCTCGGTCCGCATTACCGGAATGGGCCTGCATGTCGAAGATCAATCCGGCCAGCCGAACGAAAGACAGCAGTTGCGGATACGGGTAGCAATCGCCGCGAGCGGCGCCCTGCCGCATTCGCCCGACGGCGGCGGTCATGTTGGTGGCGTCGATATCGTCCCACAGGTGTTCGGCGTCGGGAAGCGCGATCGGGAAAGGCTTTTGTTCCGCCGTCGCATCCGGTGCGGACGGCTCGACCGGCGCCGGCCCGCCTTCGACCGGCACCACCGGAGGCGGCTCGCTCATTTTGATCCTGGCGTACCATCCCATGATCGGCAGCACGTGATCAACGATGGTGGCGAGCGACATCGAGGCGGCGAGGACGCGGCGATTGTAGCTGATCCGGGTTTCGTTCGCGAGCCGGTCCTGCATCGAATCCCGTAGCGACTCGACGACATCGACCGGGGAGACGTCGGCCCACGGGACGATCAGCAGCTCGAGCGGCCTGCCCGGATCCTCATAATATTGCGCCCAGACGTCGAGCTGGATCGGGCTGTCGTGGGTAAAACGGCGCTGATTGCCGGTGCCGTAGAGAATGGCTTCCACCCGCTGCTTGGTCTTGCGGTCCGCCATCAGACCCGGCGGCGCGGCATTTGGCGGCCGTCGTCAGCACGGATCCGCGCCCCCCCGAACACCGATGAAAACCGCGTTCCTGCCAATTGCCCGCCCCCTTTTCGACCGACCGGAGACTCGCTCGATGGAGATGATTGTCCACCACGCGCAACGAACTTGCAAGTCGTCTTGCAAGTATCTTTGCCCGACCCCGGCGAATTTCTTGCGAGTCTTCTTTTCGACTTGCCGGGCCGGGATCCTAGGGCGCGACCCGGTCGGGATGGGCGGCGGCGAAGGCGTCGAGCCGTGAGGCTTGCGCGTCGGCCTCGACCAGCGCCGGCCAGGCGTCGAGCGGCACCTCGAAGCGGCGCGCGTTGTACATCTGGGGCACGAGGCAGACGTCGGCGAGCGTCACCGCGTCGCCGAACAGGTGGCGCCCCGCGCGCGGGGCGGCGAGGGCTTCGAGGGCGTCGAAGCCCTCGCTCACCCAGTGGCGGTACCAATCGTCGCGGCCCGCCTGGTCGACGCCGAAGCCGGCAAGGCGCTTCAAGACGCGCAGATTGTTGAGCGGGTGGATGTCGGCGGCGACGGTGAGCGCGAGCGCGAGCACGTGGGCGCGCTCGCCGGGGTCGGCCGGCAGCAGGAGCGGATCGGGCAGCATCGCGTCGAGCCAGAAGATGATGGCGACACTCTGGGTGAGGCGAACCCCGTCGGCATCCAGCATCGGCACGAAGCCCTGCGGGTTGACGGCGCGATAGGCTTCGCCTTCCTGCTCGCCGTCGAGGAGGTTCACCGGCACGCGCTCGTAATCCGCGCCCTTGAGGTTGAGCGCGATGCGGACGCGGTAGCTCGCCGAGGAGCGATAATAATCGTAGAGGACGAGCTTCATCGGGCCGCGAGCATAGCGGCGGGGCAAGGGGAGCGCCATGGCGCGAAACGGCATCTGGGCGAAGATCCACAAATGGCTGGCGCTGGTCATGGCGATCCAGATCCTGTTCTGGTTCGCGAGCGGCCTCTTCTTCGCAGCCTTCCCGATCGAGCGGGTCAGGAGCGAGCATGCGATCGCGGAGCAGCGGCCGGCGCCGGTGCAGCTCGCCGTGGCTTCGGTCGGGCTGCAGCGGCTCGCCGCCGCGGGCGTCGCCGCGGGCGAGAAGATCGAGCTCAAGTCGCTGCTCGGGCGGCCGGTGGCCTTGCTGTCCGGCGGCGCGGGCCGGCCGCGGCTCTACGATTTGACGACGGGGCGCCTCCTCTCGCCGATCCCGATGAGCTTCGCCGCGCGGATCGCGGAAGCCGACCATGCGGGCGACATGCGCGCGTCGCTCGTCGCGCGAATCACCGAAAACACCCCCGAATATCGCGGCGCGCTCCCCGCCTGGCGGGTCGATTTCGGGGACGGGGCGGGCCGTTCGCTCTACGTCGCCGCCGACACCGGCGCGGTCACGGCGCGGCGCTCGACCCTGTGGCGGGCCTACGACTTTCTCTGGGGCCTCCACATCATGGACTGGCGCGGCCATGAGGATTTCAACCATCCGCTGCTGATCGTCGCCACCCTGTTGGGGCTCGTCATCATCGTCACCGGCATCATCATGTTCCCGAGCCGCCTCGGCTATACCGCCTGGCGGCGGCGGCGGCGGGCCCGCCGGCAAGCTCAGTAGCGTGCGTGGATCGCTGGTATCCAATCCGACGGTTGATGATGGAAACCTTCCATCCGACTGAATGAAAAGGAGAGAACCATGTCGCCATTCAAGCTGGCTGCAGCCACCGCGGCGATCTTAATGTCCGGATGCAGCGCGGCAACCTTGGCGGACCAAGCTGGTGCGGGAAGTATGAAACAACCACGAGCTGCCAACGTGGCGCCAGCTGGCGGTCCTGCTTCCGCCGGCCCGGAAATGCGTCGCAATAGAACCCAGTCTGCCCCGGCGTCAGATTCAGCATCAATGCTCGAAGACTCGATTCCGTCAGATGGCGCCAGGCTTACGTCATCCCCTGAGAACCTCGTTCTGAATTTCCGATCGCCGGTCAGGCTACACGAAGTCACGGTTCTTGGTTCGGACGGGCAAACAATGCCCATGATGATAACAGCCGCGGGCTCGGTCAGGTCGTTCTCCATCCCGATGCCGGACCTCGAGTCCGGGTCGTATACAGTGCGATGGCGCGCGACAGGGGATACAGGCACCTCGCATGAGGGCAGTCTTGGCTTTGTGATCGCCTAGTTTGCCGACGAAGCTCGAGCCCAGGGCGTCAACCGCGTGGTGGGGAAGTTGCCATTCCGCTCCGCGGCGGTGCGAGACAGCGACGGGCGCTCAGGAGCAACCCGCCTGCCGCCTGACCAGCAGCCCTAACGCTCTATTCGGGGCGGCCGCGGCGTCCGGGCGCCCAGAGGACGAAGGTCGTCACAGTCCGTCCGCCGCCGAGCTCGCGCACGAACACGCGGCCCCGTCCATCGGCCGTCGAGCGGACCGCGCGGCCCCATTCGCCCGGAGTCGTGCCGCTCTCCTCGCCCTGCGGCGCCGAAGCGAAGCTGGTGCCGACCGTGCTGGTCGAATCGAGATGCTGGTAGATGATCCCCAGCTGCTCGAAATCGTGCGCGTTGGGGGAGACGTTGCTCGGCGGTCCCAATATGTTGCTCGTATAATCCATGCACGTGCCGAGATTGGGATTGGTGAAATTCTCGTCCTGATGGTCGAGGCCGAACGTGTGTCCGATTTCCTGGCACATCACCGAGCGTCGCCATGCCGGTGTGTTGTACTGGGCCATGTTGAAATAGGTGTCGTTCATCTTCACCGTCGCCTGGGTGATATGGTTGCCATTGGCCCAGATCGAGGCAATGCCGAGCCACCCATTCTGGCCGTAGGCCGCGTTGCACACCTCTACGCGGCCCAGGGTGGGCTTGCACGTTCTCGGGTTGCGGGTGGCGCCGGCCTGCACCACCGTCTGGACCGGATAGGACTGGTTCCAGTCAGTGGAAGCGGAGCGCAGATGGGCGTCCCACACGGCGCCGACATTGTCGCCGAGCGACAGAGTGAATTGGGGCGTGGTGCGGGCCCAATGATAACTGCCCCAGCTATGGGTGGCGAGCGCGGGCGTGACGGCGGCCACAGCGGCGGCGGCGACGAGGAAAGCTTTGGTGCGGCGGGTGAACGGCATGCTGATCCCCCTATTGTCT
>DASQFO010000187.1:0-6643 GCA_035633095.1 Allosphingosinicella sp.
GAAGTAGCGATAGGCGGTGGCGCGCGAAACCTCCGCTTCCTGCGCGACCTCCTCGAGGGTCGGGCTCCTGCCCACCTTCATCAGCTGCGCGGCTGCGCGCAGCAGGTCCTTGCGGGTCCGGCTCTTCTGGTTCGGCCGGCCGAGCGCCATCGCCCCTTCCCCTGTGCAAAACGGTCCGACAGCACGTAATGAGACTGTAATCTTATGTCAAGATCATCATCCCATCTCAACGCCCGGCGGGAAGCAGCCTGGGGTTCCTGAGCAGAGCCGCCGACACCAAGGCGACGAGCAGCCCGACCGGGAAGATTTCGAGGAAGGTAATCGGAATCCGGACCAGCGGATTGGGATAATTGTCCCGCATCCAGGCATAGCCCTCCATCTCCCGCGCGACTTCCGCGGCGGACCTGCCCTGGGCTTGAAGATCGCGGGCGATGTTGGCGAGATATTCGTCCATGAAGCGGTAGCCGGTGGATGCGAGGTAGATTTCCCAGACGAGGATGTAGGCGAGCGCCGCGACGACCGCGATGCCGAGCCCCATCAGGAAGGCGGGCTTGAACCGGATGACGCCGCCAAGCGCGATGTCGCGATAGCGCTTCACGCCGACGAACATGAAGGTCATCGCGACCAGCATGACCAGAAAGCCGAACCACATGGAGGCGAAGAAGCTGTCTTGCCCCGCGACGAGGATGCCGGTGAGCATCACCGCGATGATGACGAGCCCGGACAGCGATCCGTAGGTGAGGGCATATTTCATGATCGGCGACTCCCCTTCGCAATGGAGGGGCGGGCATAGAACAAGCGATGGCCGGCGGGATATCGCCCGAACGGGTGATATGGCGAAGATCGCCTCAAGGGATGAGCGAGAGCCGGCGCGCGGTCTCGATCGCCTGGACGCGCTTTTGCACCTCGAGCTTTTCGTAGACGCGCCCGACATGGGTCTTGACCGTGTTGGGCGAGATGCCGAGGCTGCGCGCCATTTCCTTGATCGACTGGCCCGAGGCGAGCAGCTCCAGGATCTCGCACTCGCGCGGGGACAGGCCGAGCGAGCGGATCGCCGCCTGGTTGCGCTCGAACGCGGCCGCGGCGGGCCGCGGCGTCAGCCGGGTGCCGGCCCAGAGGCCGAGCGCGACGAAGCCCAGGGCGAGCAGCCCGACATAGATTTCGGTCGAGACTGCCCGCATCAGATAATGATATTCGAGCCATTCGAGCGCGACGAGCGCGAGCGCCAGCGCCAGCGCGTAGAGAAGGACCGTCCTCGCCATCAAGCGAGGCTGACAGAAAAGAGCGGCGCGGGCCAGCGTGCGCAAGGCCGCGGCACCAAGCGGCGGCTCGTCGGTTCTCGACCGCATGGCAAGGAAGAAGGTCCGCGAGGCGCACGACGCGCTGATGAAGGCCGACAAGGCGGCGCTCGACGCGACCGCGCCCTACGCGAAAAGCAGGCCGGTCAAGCTCCTCGCCTGGCTCAGCGAGATCGGCGACCAGCCGCAATTGCTCACCGTTTCGGGCGGCCTGCTCGCTGTGGGGCTGGCGCGGCGCGACCGGCGCATGGCGCAGGCGGGCGCGCGGATGGTCGCCGCCCTCCTCCTGGCCACCGCCGCCAAGAATTTCGTCAAGCACCGCGTCGACCGCACCCGCCCCCGAAGCGCGAACGGCAAGGGCGGACACAAGCCCAAGCCGGGCCGCAGCCGGGCCAAGGAGGAAACCAGCTTCCCCTCCGGGCACAGCGCCGGCGCGATCGCCGTCGCCCGCGCCTACGCCCGCGAATATCCCGAGCACCAGGGAGCCGCGCTCGCCGGCGCCGGCCTGGTCGCGCTCGCCCAAATCCCCCGCTGCGCCCATTATCCCACCGACGTCGGCGCCGGCCTCGCGATAGGGCTCGCGGCGGAGAAGGCGGTGGATGCGATCTGGCGGCCGCGCTGATTGGCCCGTCAAAACGTGGCAGGGACATCTGCGAATCGGCATCATGCGAAGGCCGTCGCGAAACTCCGTTCTCCAGGTCTCACCCGGCGGGGATCGCGGGGACCAGCTCGAGCACGTCGAGGGTCGCGACGCCGCGCGGGCGGGGCATGACCAGCCGGTAGCGGAACGGGCCGACGCGCTCGAGGATGCCGACCACGTCGCGCTCGGCGCGCGCGCCATAGGCCGGCGGCGCCCGCTCGCCGCCGAGCGCGGTCGAGCCGGTGAAGACCATCCGGCGGCCGCCATCGTCCCACAAATAGCCGCCGGGCCGCTCCGCGCCGGTCTGCCTGGTCAGGCTCAGCAGCGCGCCCTCGTCGGCGACGTGGCAGAAATAGGGGCCGGAGGCGGCATAGGCGCGGCGGGGCGCGCCGAGCCGGGTGACGCGGCAGCGATAGGGGCCGGGCGGCGGCGCCGCCCAGCCGAGCGCGGCCTCCGGCGCGAGCAGGGCGCCCGCGGCGACGATCCGCCGTGAAAAACCGGCCCGGCGCGCCGCGGCGAGCGCCTCGGCCCAGGCCTCGGAAACGCTTTCCAGCCGGGCGGCGTCGTCGGGCCGCAGGACATTGCGCCAGCCGGCCGGGGCCGATCGCGCCGCCGCGGCCGGGCCGGGCCGGCCGCCCGCGGCCTGGCAGCCCGCGAGGAGGGCCAGCGCGGCGCAAACGCCGGCGAGGCGTCCGTTCATCCTGTTCTGCCCTAGGGGTGCCATGTCCAACCGAGTCTCCCGCGCCGATCTCTCCGACAGGGCGCGCCTGAAACGGTAAACAAAATCTTAACGCCGCGCCGCGCGGACCGCTGGCCGCGCCGGGCCGAGCGGCGCCGGGCTTTTCCCGAACGTCCGCGTCGACCGTGGGGGTGACGGCGCGCCGGTCACCCCCTATCTGCCGGCCCATGGCAGCGCCCGTCCTCGCATATGAAGATCTCGGCCTGGTCCAGGGCTCGGGCTGGCTGTTCCGCAATCTCGATCTTCATGTCGGGGCGCGGGACCGGCTGGCGCTGATCGGGCGGAACGGGGTGGGGAAGACGACGCTCTTGAAGTGCCTCGCCGATCTGATCGAGAGCGACGAGGGGCGGCGGACGATCCAGCCGGGAATCAAGGTGGTGCTGCTCGAGCAGGATCCGGCCGTGACGGACTATGCCACGCTGCGGGACTTCGCGCTCAGCGGGCCCGGCGGCCCCGCCGTGCATGAGGTCGAGGCGGTCGCGCACCAGATCGGGCTCGACCTCGACCGGCCGTCCGAAACCGCCTCTGGCGGCGAGCGGCGCCGCGCCGCGATCGCGCGGGCGATCGCGCAGAAGCCCGACGTGCTGCTGCTCGACGAGCCGACCAACCATCTCGACCTCGCCGGCATCGAATGGCTCGAGGAGTGGCTCGGCCGCTATACCGGCGCGTTCATCGCCATCAGCCACGACCGCACCTTTTTGAAGCGCCTGACCCGCTCGTCGCTCTGGCTCGACCGCGGCAGCTTGCGCCGCGCCGAGGTCGGCTATGGCGGCTTCGAGGCGTGGACCGACCAGGTCTATGCCGAGCAGGCGCGCGCGGCCGACAAGCTCGACGCGAAATTGAAGCTCGAATTGCACTGGCTGCAGCGCGGCGTCACCGCCAGACGCAAGCGCAACCAGGGCCGGCTCACCAAATTGCACGAGATGCGCGCGGTTCGCGCCGCCATGCTGGGGCCGGCGGGGACCGCCAAACTCGCGCTCGAGAATGACGAAGTGAAGACCACGATGGTGATCGAGGCCGACCGCGTCGCCAAAAGCTATGGCGAGCGGGCCATCGTCAGGGACTTCAGCTTGCGCATCCAGCGCGGCGACCGGATCGGCGTGGTCGGCGCCAACGGCACCGGCAAGACGACCTTGCTGAGGCTGCTCACCGGCGAGATCGAGCCCGATCAGGGCAGGGTCACCCGCGCCCGGACGCTCACGGGCGTGATGATCGACCAGCAGCGTCGGCTGCTCGATCCCGACAAGAGCGTGCGCGAATTGCTCGCCGACGGCGGCGACTGGATCGAGGTGCGCGGGCACCGCAAGCACGTCCAGGGCTATCTCAAGGACTTCCTGTTCGAGCCGGGCCTGATCGACGCCAAGATCGGCAGCCTGTCGGGCGGCGAGCGCTCGCGGCTGCTCCTGGCGCGCGAATTCGCCCGGCGCTCCAACCTGCTCGTGCTCGACGAGCCCACCAACGATCTCGACATGGAGACTCTCGACCTGCTCCAGGAGGTGATCGCCGATTATGAGGGCACCGTCCTCATCGTCAGCCACGACCGCGACTTCCTCGACCGGACGGTCACCATCACCCTGGGGCTCGACGGATCGGGCAGGGTCGACATCGTCGCCGGCGGCTATGAGGATTGGGAGCGCAAGCGCGGGCCGCGGATGGTCGCGAAGCCCGCCAGTGCCGCAAAGCCCGCCCCCGCGCCGCCCCGGCCGCGGAAGAAGCTCACCTACAGGGACCAGCGCGACTATGAGCTGCTCCCGGTGCGGATCGAGGAATTGGACGCCGCGATCGCGCGCGACGAGGCGGCGCTCGCCGATCACGACCTCTACCGCCGCGATCCCCGGCTGTTCGAGGCGCTGACCGACGCCATCGCCGCCGCCAAAGCCGAGCGCGAGGAGGCGGAGCACCGCTGGCTCGAACTCGCCCAAGCAGTCGAGGCGCTGGGGTCCGCTTGACGCCGCGGCGGCTTCAGCGCAGCAAGGCGCCCCTCGGGAGACACGATTTCATGATCCGTTTCGCATATCGCGCGGCTGTGGCCGCCTTGCTTCTCGCGCCCATCGCCGCCCCCGCCCAAGCGCCGTCGATCGCGCCGATCGCCTATCAAAGCCGGACCCTCGCCAATGGCCTGCGCGTCTATTCGATCCGCGATCCGGAAAGCTCGAGCGTCTCGGTGCAGGTCTGGTACGACGTCGGCTCGAAGGACGATCCGCGCGGGCGCTCGGGCTTCGCCCATTTATTCGAGCATATGATGTTCAAATCGACCCGCAACCTCGTCCCCGAGCAGTTCGACCGGCTGACCGAGGATGTCGGCGGCTTCAACAACGCGTCGACCAACGACGATTACACCAATTATTACGAGGCCGTCCCCGCCAACCACCTCCAGCGCCTGTTATGGGCCGAGGCCGAGCGGATGAGCTCGCTGGTGATCGAGCCCGGCTTCTTCGCGTCAGAGCGCGACGTGGTGAAGGAGGAATATCGCAGCCGCGTCCTCGCCGCGCCCTACGGCCGCCTGTTCTACCTCTATCTGCCGCAGATTTCGTACGACGTGCATCCCTATGCCCGGCCCGGCATCGGCAGCATCGAAGACCTCGACGCGGCGACGATCGACGACGTGCGCGCTTTCCACGCCACCTATTACCGGCCCGACAATGCGGTGCTCGTCGTCGCCGGCAATTTCGACGAGGGCCAGCTCGCCCGCTGGATCGACCAGTATTTCGGCCCGATCGCGCGGCCGACGGCGGCGATCCCGCGGGTGACCGCGGTCGAGCCCGAGCGGCGCCGGGCGCGCCATTATACGGTCTACGAGCCCAACACGCCGCTGCCCGCCGTGCTGATCACATTTCCGGCGCCGCCGGCGCGCGACGAGGACGCGGCGGCAATGGAGGTGCTCGACGGCGTGCTTTCGACCGGCGAGAGCTCGCGGCTGCACCAGAGCCTGGTCTATCGCGACCGGGTCGCATCCCAGGCCAGCTCGTTCGTCGACATCAAGCAGGGGCCCGGCAACCTCGCCGTCTACGCGATCCTCGCCGGCGGCCGCACCGCCGCGGACGGCGAAGCGGCCTTGCGCCGCGAGATCGCGCGCTTCCGCGACACCCCGGTCAGCGCGGCCGAGCTCGCCGAAGCCAGGAACGAGCTGCTGACCGGCGCGCTGATCGGCCGCGAGACCGTCGACGGCCGCGCCTCGGCCATCGCCGAAGCGGTGATCGTCGACGGCGATCCCGCCGCCGCCGACCGCCGGCTCGCCCGCATCGCCGCGGTGACCCCGGCCGACATCCAGCGCGTCGCCCGCCGCTGGCTGCGCGACGAGGCCAGCGCGGCCGTCCGCTATTTGCCCGAAGAGAGCCGGAACGGCGCGCGCGAGGATGCGATCGGCACCGCCGCCAACGTCGAGGCCGCGGCGCTGGCCGTGCCCGCTCACGTCCGCGTCTGGGAGCCCGCGCCCGAGGCCGAGCGCGTCGCGCCGCCCGCGCCGGGCCCCGAAATCGTTCCGCTCGTGCCGACGCCCGATGTGCAGCGCCTGGCCAACGGCCTCACGATCGTCACCGTCGAGCGCCGCGCGCTGCCGCTGGTCACCGCCTCGCTCGTCGCCGGCGGCGGCGCGGCGGCCGACCCCGAAGGCCGGGCGGGCGCCGCCGGGCTCACCGCCTCGGTGATGACCGAAGGCACGGCGACGCGCTCGGCGGCCGAGATCGACGCCGCGGTCGAGGCGCTCGGCGCGTCGCTGTCGAGCAGCGCCGGCTGGGACGGGTCGCTGCTCGGGCTCACCGTGCAGACGGCCAATGCCGACGCGGCGCTGGCGATCATCGCCGACATCGCCCGCAACCCCGCGCTCAGCGACGAAGAGCTCGAGCGCCAGCGCGCCATCGCCATCGACGCGGTCAGCGTCTCGATGAGCGATCCCGGCGAAGTGGCGAGCATGGCCGCGATGCGCGCCCTCTACGGCACCTCCGCTTACGGCCATCCGGCCGCCGG
>DASQFO010000188.1:0-2879 GCA_035633095.1 Allosphingosinicella sp.
AGGACGGCGGTGAACCCCTCGAACAAATTGGTGTCGAGCTCGACATAACCGGCGTAGCTGTGCCGGCTCTCGTCGGTTGCGCTGACGGTGGGGATGCCCGGAAAGCCCTGGGCGCCGACCGGGGCCTGGCGGCCGGGGAAGCTGCAGACGCCGGTGCCGGCGTTGAACACGCCGCCCTGGGCGGCGCAGTCCGGGGCGGTGGTGGTGACCGAGGCGCGGAACAGCGGCCCGGCCGCGAAGGACTGGGTGTCGCCCGGCCGGATCCCGAAATTCTCGTTGCGATATTCGACGCCGGCCGCGACCGACAGCGGCGTCGCGAAGCCGACATCGAACTGGCGGGAGAAATCGAGATTGGCGACGGTCTGGCCGTAGCGCAGCCCGCCGGCATCGAAGGTCCGCTGGCTTGCCGTGCCGAACGACGTGTTGAGGCTGTTCCTCACGGTGTAATCGAAGCTGTTATGCCCGTAGCCGACCGACAAATCGGCGCGCCAGCCGGCGACCTCGCCGCGAACCCCGACCGTGCCCGCATAATCCTCGAGCGTGGTGTCGATATAGGGCAGGAAGCCGTCGGGCGTCAGCGGCACGAAATTGCCCGCGTTGGGCGCCTGGTCCGGCGCCAGCGCTCCGTAATCGCGGTTGGCCGCGGCGCTCTGCTGGCGGTAATTGGCCGCGCTGAGGCCGTCGCGATGGCCATAGGAGCCGAAGGAGTAGATTTCCCATCCGCCGCCTACCTCGAGGCCGGCGTTGACGAACAGGTTGACGTCCACCGTCTCGGCATCGCCATAACGGAATTCGAGGCGGTCGAAGGTCAGCTCGCGCGGATCGAAAGCGGGGGGCGCCGGCCGGTTGTAGTTCGGCCTGAGGTCGTAGCCGGCGCGGTTGGTCGGGTTGCGGTCGCGATATTCGGCGGTCAGGTTGACGAAACCGTTGGGGCCGAGCGGAATCCCGATATTGGCGCCGACCGTGTAGATCCGGCCGTCGCGCGCCTGACGCTCGCCGGCGGCGGTGGCGGCGAGGACGCGGGTGTCGGCGGGATCGGAGAAGGGCTGCCCGGCATTGGGCTGCAGGCCGGTGATGTTGGCGACATCGTTGAGAGTGGTATGATATCTGCCGTAGGTCGCGGTCACGCGCCCGCCATGGTTGGCGCCCCGGAGCTGGATGTTGATCACGCCTGCGATCGCGTCCGACCCATATTGCGACGAGGCGCCGTCGCGAAGCACCTCGATGCGGCTGATCGCGAGGCCGGGGATCAGGTTGAGGTCGGTCGCCGCGCTGCCGCGCCCGACGGTGCCGTTGATGTTGAGCAGCGAGGAAACGTGCCGGCGCTTGCCGTTGACCAGCACCAGCGTCTGGTCCGGGCTGAGGCCGCGCAGCGTGGCCGGGCGCAGCGCGTCGGTGCCGTCGGCGATCGAGGGCTGCGGGAAGTTGAACGAGGGGACCAGGTCGTTGAGGATCCTGTTGGTCTCGGTTTGGCCGGAATTGGCGATCGCGTCGGTGCCGATGACGTCGACCGGGACCGGGCTGTCGGCCACCGTCCGGTCGATGCGGCGGGTGCCGGTGACGAGGATCGCCGCGTCCTCGGCGGGCTCGCCGGCCTGCGCGGTGGCGGGAGCGTCGCCCTGGGCGGAGGCGGGCGCGGCGGCGAGCGCCAGCGCGGAAAGCGACGACAGCAGCGAAACGGCGCGCAGCGAAATCGACATCGGTCAAACCCCCGCATGAAAGCCGCCCTTGGCGGCCAAGTGGATGAAGCTATACGGAAACCCGCCGCCGGGAAGCGGAAATATGCTGCGCTGCAAACGAAGGACATTTGTGTGACGCAATTATCACAGGTTAGGTGGGGACAGTCACTTTCCACGCCGCCGCGTACGGTTTGGATGCCGCGGCGCGTGAAAGTGACTGTCCCCGTTCCCCGGAGGGGACAGTGAAGTAACTGTCCCCTTGTGCTACGCGTCGGTTCATGGCGCAGAGCATGCATGACAGCGCGGCCGACCCGCGCAACGCCTCGATCCTGATCAGCGTCAACGGCGCGCTGGTGCCCCGCGGCGAGGCGGTCGTCTCGGTGTTCGATTCGGGCTTCATGCTCGGCGATGGAATCTGGGAGGGGCTGCGCGTCCATAAGGGGCGGATCGCGTTCCTCGACCGCCACCTCGACCGATTGTGGGAGGGCGCCAAGGCAATTGCCATGGATATCGGCGTTTCGCGCGAGGCGCTAGTCGCGCGGCTTTACGAGACGCTCGACGCCAATGCCATGGAGGACGGCGTCCACCTCCGCCTGATGGTGACGCGAGGGCTCCGCTCGACCCCCTATCAGGACCCGCGCGTCGTCGTCTCGCCCGCGACGATCGTCATCATCCCCGAATATAAGGCGCCGCTCCCGGCCATGGTCGAGCAGGGCATTGCCCTGTTCACCGTCCACGTCCGCCGCGGCGATCCGGCGGTGCAGGATCCCAAGCTCAACTCGCATTCCAAGCTCAACTGCATCACCGCCTGCATCCAGGCGATCGAGGCCGGCGCGGACGAGGCGCTGATGCTCGATCCGCACGGCTTCGTCGCGACCTGCAACTCGACCCATTTCTTCATCGTGCGGCGGGGCGAGGTCTGGACCTCGACCGGCGATTATTGCCTCGGCGGGATCACCCGCGGCAACGTGATCGAGATATGCCGCGAGGCGGGCATAAAGGTGTTCGAGAAAAACTTCTCGCTGACCGACGTCTACGGCGCGGAAGAGGTGTTTGTCACCGGCACATTCGCCGGCGTCGTGCCGGTGCGGAGCGTCGACGGGCGGCACATTTCCGATGGCCGTGGTCCAACGGTAGAGCGGCTGCAGGGCCTCTACAAGGCGCGGATCGAGGCCGATGTGGCGCAAGCGGAGCGGCCCT
>DASQFO010000189.1:0-1910 GCA_035633095.1 Allosphingosinicella sp.
TCGCCGAGGAGAAAGGCGGCGATCCCGCCACGCTCGACGACCAGGGCCGCAATGTGTTCGGCATCACCGAGCGCGTCACCTACGATTCCGGCGGCCGGATCGTCCTTTCGCCCTTCCTGCGCGAAGAGGGAGGGATCGAGGATCTCGCCTTGTTCGTCGGCCAGGGCCGGTTCGTCGAGATGTGGAATCCCAAAGTCGCGCTCGAATCGGGCGGCGACACGCTGAAGCGGATCGCATCCTATTATTTGAAGCAGCGCGGGGCCAAATCGTGACCCCCCACGACACCCTTGGCGCCGCGCCCCCGCCCCACATTCCCGTCCTCCTCGAGGAGGTCGTCCATGCGCTCAGCCCCGCCCCTGGCGAGACCCATGTCGACGGCACCTTCGGGGCGGGGGGATATACAAGAGCCATCCTGGATAAAGGGGCGGCCCGCGTTTTCGCTTTCGATCGCGATCCCGACGCGATCCAGTATGGCGAGGCGCTGGCCGCTACTTGCGGGGGGCGCCTGACGCTTGTGCCGGAACGATTCTCCCGGATGCGTCAGGCGCTTGCCGCGCACGGGGTCGAGGGCGCGGACGGAGTCACGCTCGACGTCGGCGTCTCCTCGATGCAGCTCGACCGGCCCGAGCGCGGCTTCTCCTTCCAGGGCGACGGGCCGCTCGACATGCGGATGGGGAAAGAGGGGCAGAGCGCCGCCGACTTCCTCAACAACGCCGGCGAGGACGAGATTGCCGACGTGCTCTTCCATTATGGCGAGGAGCCGAAATCGCGCCGCGTCGCGCGGGCGATCGTCGCCGCGCGGCCGATCGAGCGGACCGGCCAGCTGGCCGGCGTGGTCCGCAAGGCGCTGGGCCATCATCCCGGCATGAAGAAGGATCCGGCGACGCGGACCTTCCAGGCGATCCGCATCCATGTGAACGAGGAATTGGCCGAGCTCGAGGGTGGGCTCGCCGCCGCCGAGCAGGTGCTAGGCGAGGGCGGGCGGCTCGCCGTCGTCACCTTTCACAGCCTCGAGGACCGGATCGTGAAACGATTCCTTAAGGCGCGCAGTGGTTCGATGCCCTCGGGTTCGCGTCATCTGCCGGCGCCCGATGAAAGCGGCCGCCCGGCGCCCACCTTCGACTCGGTCGCCAAGGCGGTCCGCGCCGGCGAAGCCGAGATCCGCGCCAATCCCCGCGCGCGCTCGGCGACGCTTCGCGCCGCCCGCCGCACGTCCGCGCCGGCCTGGGGTTCTGATCGACCCCCTTTGCAGGAAGGAGCATCGCGATGATCGCCAGGAGTTTCAGGCCGGTCGGCTGGGTCGCCGCGGTCGGCGCCGCCGCCCTTGGCTGCTACATGCTCTCGCTCCGGGTCGCCGCCGAGCGCGCCGACCTCGGCCGGCTCGACGCCAGGATCGTCGCCGCGAGCCAGAGCATCCGCTCGCTGCAGACCGAATTGGGCACGCGCGGGCGCATGCAGCAGCTCGAGGCGTGGAACGAGGAGGTGCTCGCTTTGTCGGCGCCGGTGTCCGGCCAGTTCGTCGAGGGCAATGTCAGCCTCGCCCGGTTCGACATTCGCCAGCCGCAGATCGCGCCCGACGCCGACGTCCGCCTCGCTTCCGCCGAGGCCCAAACCGCTTCCCCGCAGGCGCCGGCACCGGCCATGGCGGCGCCCCGGCGCGCCGTCGCGGCGACCGCGCCGGTGGCGCCGCCGATGGTTCGCCGCGCCAGCCTGACCATCCCTGCCGCGACCGCCGCCGCGACGCCGGCCACGCCGGTGAGCAGGAAGCGCCGCCGATCGAACCCACGGGGAACCGCCTCCCGGGCTTCCTCCGCGGTCGGTGGACGGGCGGCCCATCCGGTCGCCAAGAGGAAGATCGTTCCGGCGGCCGCGCCCGCGAACGCTGGCAAGGTGTGGGCCGCGGAGGCCGT
>DASQFO010000190.1:0-5807 GCA_035633095.1 Allosphingosinicella sp.
TATTTCGACGCGATGAACAGGGCGATCGCGCAGCTCCACCTGATCGATCCCGAGGCGGCGGGGCTCGGCGACTATGGCAAGCCCGGCAATTATTTCGCCCGCCAGATCGCGCGCTGGTCGCGGCAATATGCCGAGGACGTCGATGCCGGGCGGGTCGCGGCGATGGACCGGCTCGCCGAATGGCTGCCTCAAAACATCCCGGCCGACGAGCCGCACCCACGCGTCATCCACGGCGACTTCCGCTGCGACAACATGATCTTCGATGCGACCGAGCCGCGCGTGCTCGCGGTGCTCGACTGGGAATTGTCGACATTGGGCCACCCGCTCGCCGATTTCTCCTATCATTTGATGATGTACCGGATGCCGAGCGCGATCACGACCGGCCTCGCCGGCATCGACCTCGCCGCGCTCAACATCCCGGACGAGGATGCCTATGTCGCCGCTTATTGCCGCCGGACCGGCCGCGAGGGCATCCCCGACTTGGATTTCTACATGGCGTTCAACCTGTTCCGGCTCGCCGGCATCGTCCACGGGATCAAGGGCCGGCTCGCGCGCGGCACCGCGTCCTCCGCCCATGCCGGCGCCATGGCGGCCTCGCTCGAACCGCTCGCCGAGCTCGCCTGGGCGCAGGCGCAAAAGGCCGGCGCGCGCTGATCCCCTGTTCAGCCATGACCTTTGCCCTTATCCCCGTGAGCCATGGCTGAGGGGGAAGGCACGGAAGGCTGGGCCGGGAGGCTGAAGCTGTCGTTCCGGCAGATCGGCCCGGTCCGGCTGCTCGCCACCTTCTTGTTGCTGCTCGCCGGCCTCTATATCGCGCGCTTCAACGCCGACATCCCGCTGTTGAGCGACGCCGAGCGCGCGCTCTACGACCGGCGCTTTTACCGGTCGGCGACCCGCATGCTCGAGCAGGACAGCCGCATCGTCCTCGTCACCTATAATGACGAAACGTTGCGAGACCTCGGCAAGCGCTCGCCGCTGGATCGCCGGATGCTGGCCGACGCGCTCCGCGCGATCGACGCGATGAACCCGCGCGCGATCGGCATCGACATATTGATCGATCAGTCGCAGCCCGAGGATGCCGGGCTGATCCGGACCTTCCGGGCGATGCGCACGCCGACCTATCTCGCCTTCGGCCAGAACAGCTCGAACCAGGACCAGATCGCCTATTGGCAAGAGCAGTTCCTGCGCAATTTCATGCGCCAGGTCGCGTCAGGCCCGGTCCGCCCGACCAGCATCAAGATGGAGCCCGACCCGTCCGACGGGGTGATCCGGCGCTGGCCCGAGGAGCGCGCCGGCCTGCCGCCGCTGTTCGCCAATGCGCTGAGCACCGCGCATCCGGAATTCAGGAGCTACACGCGCGGCATCGATTTCCGCCTGCCCGGCACCGGCGAAAGCGACGACGTGCCGGTCTTCACCAACCTGCCGATCCAGTTCGTCACCCAGATGGGCGACGGCCTCAGGTCCGTATTCGAGGGCCGCTACGTCCTGATCGGCGGCGATATCAACGATCTCGACGATTACGAGACGCCAATGACCGGCATTACCGGCCGCACGATGAAGGGGCTCGAGGTCCACGCCCACATGCTGGCGCAGCAGCTCGACGGGCGGATGCCCGCCGCCATCCCCGGCTGGGTCCTGTGGATCGCGGCCTTCGCGGCGGTCGCCGCCGGCGCGCTGACCAGCGCGCTCGAACTGCGCGGCTGGCGGCTCATTCTCGTCCTCGTCGTGCAGCTCGCGATCCTTGCCTGGCTCCCGTTCCAGTTGCAGGCGATGCGGTTCGACACGATCGATCTGCCCGCCGTCGGCTGGGGCGTCGGCTGGTTGCTCGCCTTCGTCGGCGTCGGCACCGCGGCGCGCGCGGTCGGCTCCGAGCAGCGCCGCTTCGCCCAGTCGGCGCTCGGCAAATATCTGCCGCCCGACGTCGCCACCGAGATCATGCGCAACCCCGAGCGGCTGGCGCTGCACGGCGAGCAGACCCGGATCTACGCCTTGTTCACCGATCTCGAGGGCTTCACCAAGCTCTCGCACGCGATCACGCCCCAGACGCTGTCGCGCCTCCTCAACCGCTATCTCGACCTGATGAGCGACATCGTGCTCGAGCATGGCGGCACGCTCGACAAGTTCGTCGGCGACGCGCTCGTCACCTTCTGGGGAGCGCCGATCGCGCGGCCCGACGATGCCGACCGCGCGATCCGGGCCGGCCTCGCCATGTACCGATGCGGAGAGGAATTCCGCGCCACCGCGGGCGATGACGTGCCGCCGATCGGCTGCACCCGCGTCGGCCTTCATCGCGGCGACGCCGTGGTCGGCAATTTCGGCGGCGAGGGGCGGATCCAGTACACCGCGCTCGGCGACGCGATGAACTGCGCCGCGCGCCTCGAATCCGCCAACAAGGCGCTGAAATCGACGATGCTGGTCAGCGACGAGGCGAAGCGCGAATCCACCCTCGACGTCTTCCGGCCGATGGGCCGGATCGTGCTGTCGGGGCGGGCGACGCCGGTGATGGTGTGGGAGCCGGCACCGGACATGGACGAAGGGCTGCGCGCCGAATTGAACCGGCTCTGGCTGGCGTTCGACGGCGGCGAGGAGGCCGCGCTCGTTCAGCTCGAGGCAATCGCCGAGGCGCACAAGGAGGATGCGGCTCTGCAATATTTCGTCTATAGGATCCGCGAAGCCGGTCCGGGAGGTCATTTTGTCTTGGGGTCAAAATAGAGCGTCTTTGGGACGCTTGTTGTTCGCCGCCGCGCTCGTCACCATCGCCGCCTCGGCGGCCGCCAGCGTCATCGTCGTCCGCTCCTCGGGACCGTCGGCGAAGGGTTATCCGGCCGGCCGCTCGCTGCCCGACAATGCGCGGATCACGCTCAGGGCCAACGACACCTTGGTCGTGCTCGGCGCCGGCGGCACCCGGACCTTCCGCGGCCCCGGCACCTTCTCGCCGAGCGCCGCCGTGCGCGCCGGACAGCGCACCGTCGCTTCCAGCGACGGCCGCCGCGCCCGCATCGGCGCCGTGCGCAGCGCCGGCCTGGTGCCGCAGAGCCCGACCATCTGGCACGTCGACGTGACCCAGAGCGGCACCTTCTGCCTCGCAAACCCCGCCGACATCATGCTGTGGCGGCCCGACGCGACGCTGCCGACGCGGCTCACCGTGGTCGCGCCCGGCGGCGGCGCGCAATCGGCCGATTGGCCGGCGGGGCAAGCGACCCTGCCGTGGCCGCCCGGAGCCGCGATCACCAACGGCGCCGCCTACAGCTTCCGCCAGCGGGGCGTCGCGGTGCCCACCCAGATCACTTTCCGGACGCTCCGCTCGCAGCCCGCCAATCTCCAGGCGGTGGCGGCCGCGTTGATCGAGAATGGCTGCCGGGAGCAGCTCGACCTGCTGGTCGATTCCGCGCCCAACCAATCGGGCTGAGCCCGATTACCGCGCGCCGGTCGGGAAGCCCCGCCGCCTCAAGAGTGCAT
Source organism: Allosphingosinicella sp. (assembly GCA_035633095.1). Classification (GTDB taxonomy): domain Bacteria; phylum Pseudomonadota; class Alphaproteobacteria; order Sphingomonadales; family Sphingomonadaceae; genus Allosphingosinicella. Next base: position 3,460 of record DASQFO010000190.1, read on the forward strand.
TGACGTCCGGGTCGCGGCCGCGGAACGCCCGATAGGCTTCGGCCCGGTCGGTCTCGTTGCCGGTCGACAGCAGGAGCTCGGCGAAGCGCCGCGCGGTCGCCGGATCCCAGACGTTGCCCGTCTCCTCGAACGCCGCCCAGGTGTCGGCGTCCATCGTCTCCGACCAGAGGTAGGAATAATAGCCGGCCGAATAGGAGTCGGACGAGAACAAATGCCCGAATTGCGGCAGCCGGTGCCGCATCGCGATCTCGCGCGGCATGCCGATCCGCGCCAGCGTCTCGCGCTCGAACGCGTCGGGATCGACAACGCCGTCGGCGCGGGTGTGGAGCGCCATGTCGACCAGCGCCGAGGCCAGATATTCGACCGTGGTGAAGCCCTGGTTGAACTCGCGTGCGGACTGGATGCGGTCGATCAGGGCCTGCGGCATCGGCTGGCGCGTCTGATGGTGCAGCGCGAACCGGTTCAGGATTTGCGGTGTCAGCACCCAGTTTTCGTGCACCTGGCTCGGATATTCGACGAAGTCGCGCGGGGTGCCGCCCAGGCTCGGATAATGGACGTTCGACAGGAACGAATGCAAGGCGTGGCCGAATTCGTGAAACAGGGTCTCGGCGTCGTCGAGGCTGATCAAAACCGGCTCGCCCTGGCCCGGCTTGGTGAAGTTGTTGTTGTTGGAGCTGAGCACGATATTGTCGCCGAGCAGCCCCGAGCGCGAGCGGTAGCTCGTCGCCCAGGCGCCGGACCGCTTGCCGGTGCGCGCGAACATGTCGCCGTAGAAGATTCCGGCGTCGCGGCCTTCGCGGTCGATGACGCGCCAGGTGCGGACATCCGCCTGCCAGACCGGGATCCGGCCGGTGATCTCCTCGAACCGGAGCCCGTAAAGCTGCCCCGCCATGTGGAACATGCCCTCGATCATGTTCGACAATTCGAAATAGGGCTTAATCTCGTCCTGCGAGAGGTTGTAACGGTCCGCCCTCACCTTCTCCATGTAATAGCGATAGTCCCAGGGCTCGATCGTGATGGCGTGGCCGAGCCGTCGGGCGATCGCCTGCTGGTCGCGGACCTCCTCGCGCACGCGGGCGACCGCGGCGGGCCAGACCCGCATCATCAGCTCCTGCGCGCGGTCCGGGGTGCGCGCCATCGTGTCCTGCATCCGCCAGTGGGCGTGGCTCGGATAGCCGAGCAGCCGAGCCCGGTCGGCGCGCAGGCGGACGATCTGGGTGATCAAGGCGTTGGTGTCGTTGGCGCCCCCATTGTCGCCGCGATTGACGAACGCGCGCCACACCCGCTCGCGCAAGGGCCTATTGTCGGCGAAGGTCAGGATCGGATCGACCGCCGAGCGGGTGTTGACGATGGCGAACTGGCCGGCCGGCAGGCTGCGCTCGCGCGCCGCCGCGGCGGCCGCGTTGCGGACGTCGGCGGGGACGCCCGCGAGATCGGCCTCGCTCGCGGTGATGAAGGTCTGCTCGTCGGCGAGGACTTTCTCGTTGAAGGCCGAGAAGAGCCGCGCGAGCTCCTGATTGTAGGTCGAAAGCTGGCGCTTCTGCTCGGGGTTGAGGTTCGCGCCGCGGCGCTCGAACTGCTCGTAGAGGCGAGTGGCGGCGCGCTGCTGCTGGGCGTTGAGTCCCGACCGCTCGCGCGCCTCGTAGACCGTCCGCACCCGCTGAAACAAAGCGGGATTGAGGTTGATCTCGTCGTAGGCGGCGGCGAGGCGCGGCGACCATTCGCGGTCGAGCGCCTGATAAGCGGGCGTCGCCATATTGTCGGTCATGACGCCGAACACCGAGCCGACCCGGTCGAGCCTCTGGCCGGCGCGGTCGAGCGCCTCGACGGTGTTCTGGAAGGTCGGCGCGGCGGGATTGTCGGCGATCGCGAGCACCTCGCGGCGCTGCTCGTCGATCCCGAATTGGAAGGCCTCGGGGAATTGCTCCGGACGCACCTGATCCCAGGGCGGCACGCCGTCAAAGGGGCCGGGCCAGTCGGCGAGCAGAACGTTGCCCGGAATCGGGGCGACGGCGGCGGCGGGCTGGGCCGCTGCGGCCGGCGCTTCGTCGCTCATGGTGGCGCAGGCGCCGAGCGCGACCGCAGCCGCGCTTGCCAAATATGCTGATTTCACGTCTTTCTCCATCTCAGGCGGGGAGCCGGCATCCGAGCCCAAGGCGCCGGGCTTGGGGCGGCCATATAGAGGCAAGCCCGACCCTGATGCAACGACGCCAAAGGCCTTTGCGCGACCCCGCGATTGGCGCATGATGGCGCTCGGGAGGGGCGCGATGCTGACGCCTGACTTGCTGGTTCTGCAGGCGGGCTTTGCCCTGCTGATCGCGGCGGTGCTCGCGCCGCGCCTTCATCAC
>DASQFO010000191.1:0-5038 GCA_035633095.1 Allosphingosinicella sp.
ACCGAATATCTGACGATGAGCGCGAAGTTGCTCGTGCGGAATTATGCAATTGAATCATTCATGGATACTGCCTTGGTGGTTCGCGCGAATCCGTGGTTGCTGGACTTGGCAGTGCAACGAGGCTGGGAAGCGTCATTTCTCAAAGTGTTGAGAATCCTTGCTGAATCAGACGGAGACAAGAAATCCCTGCGAAGGCGCATCAGGCGGGAAATCTGGGCCATGTCCCTACCAGCGAGGCTGCTTGGTCCCCGTTTTCAGAGTTGGTTGAGCCCCGAGCCCGCTCACTCACGGCCACCTTCTTAATCCGTCTTCAGCTTGGCCTGTCGACAGGCGGAACAGAAAAAGAACTTTCCTACATCCGCCCGAATCAGGCATATGCTTGGGGTGGACGACTCCTACCCCCTTCCACCCCGCCTCCAGGCCATTCTCGGCGCCTTCCCATTCGCCGGGCCCGCCTTCGCGCCAACGCCGGAAGGTGACAGTGAAATTTACCCCCGAATCGCTCAACTTTGTGACCTTCCGCGCCCGCCTGTGGCGCTCGCGACCTGCGGAGGATCGGGCGAAAGGTTCGGGGAGAGATTTTTCTCCTTAGGGAGCCGAACCTTTGAACCTTTCGCTTCTTCGTCACCCCAGCGCAGGCTGGGGTCCATGCGGGATTGGGGTCTCGGAGGCGGCTTGGATTCCAGCCTCCGCTGGAATGACGGAATGGGGCTAGGCGTCCAGCGGCCCGAACTTCGGCTCGGTCTTGCCGAGCCGCGCCTGGATCGCCTCGGTGAGATCGGCGCTGACCAGCGTCGCGGCGTTCCACAAGGCGACGTCGCGCAGGCCCTCCTCCACGGTCCGCCCGCGGCTGTGGTTGAGGCTTTTCTTGGCGCCCGCCACCGCCAGCGGGGATTTGGCGGCGATGGTCTTCGCCAGCGCCAGCCCGGCGGCGATGCAGGCGTCGCGGTCGGCGGCGATTTCGTTGACGAGGCCGTGGCGCGCGGCTTCCTCGGCGCCCATGCGGCGGCCCGTATAGGTGAGCTCGCGCAGGACGCCTTGCGGGATGAGGTAGCCGAGCCGTTGCAGCGTGCCGAGATCGGCGGTGATCGCGACGTCGACTTCGGCGATCTGGAAGAAGGCGTCGGCGCTGGCGACGCGCAGGTCGCAGGCGGCGGCGAGATCGACGCCGGCGCCGATGCAGCCGCCGTGGATCGCGGCGACCACCGGCGCGCGCGCTTCCTCCGCCGCGCTGAACGCGTCCTGGAGCCATTCGATATGGCGCAGCCGCGCCTCGGCCGCGCGGCCGGGATCCTGGCTCTTGGGAAATTGCTTCGAGGCATATTCGAGGTCGAGGCCGGCGGTGAAATGCCTGCCCCGTCCGCTCAGAAGGATCGCCCGCACGCCAGGATCGCGGCCCAAGGCACGGAAGCTGTCGCCGATCGCGGCGAACATGTCCTTGTCCATCGCGTTGAACTTTTCGGGCCGCGCCAGCTCGACATGGGCGACGCCGTCCTCAATCCCGACCGCGATCCTGTCGCTTCCCATCGTCCCGCTCCACTCTTAAGAACCGCGCATGACCAGCTTTACCGTGAACGGCCAGCCCGTCCACTACCGGATGGACCCGGCGACGCCGCTCCTGTGGGCCTTGCGCGACGCCTCGAACCTCACCGGCCCCAAGTTCGGCTGCGGCACCGGCCATTGCGGCGCCTGCATCGTCCATGTCGACGGCAATGCGGTGCGCAGCTGCCGCGTCCCGATTTCGGCGCTCGAGGGCAGCTTCGTCACCACCATCGAGGGCCTGTCGCGCGACCGCTCGCATCCCGTCCAGCAGGCGTTCGCCGCCGACATGGTGGTCCAGTGCGGCTATTGCATACCGGGCGTGATCATGGCCGCGGCGGCTTTGATCGACCGCAACGACAGCCCGACCGACGCCCAGATCGATCGGGCGATCACCAATATCTGCCGCTGCGGCATCTATCCGCGCCTGCGCGAATCGATCCGCCGCGCGATCCGGATCAAGACCGGGCGCGAGCAGGTGGAAGGCGCGCCGGCGCCGGGGATCGCGCCCGAGGATGCGGCCCGCGCGGTTCCGGCGCTGCGCCCGCCGCCGCCCGCGGCCCGGCCGCCAAGACGCTGAAAACTGTCGCGTTCCTTACCGCCCGGTTCAGCAACCGCTCATCCGGCGCCGTGCACAAGCCGTCTCAGAAACCGGCCGGATCGAGCTCCGATCTTGGATCTTGGCGCCGCCGGACCAACCAGGGAGTGATTCGATGCGCAAGGCATTGATCGGATTGATCATGGCGGCGACGGTGTTGACCCCGATCGCGGCCGAGGCGCAGCGCGGCGGACGCGGCGACCGCGGCGGACAGGCGCGCCAGCAGGACGAGAGCGCCGAGGCTCGCGCCGAACGGCGCGCGCAACGCGAAGCCGCCCGGCAGGAATCGGCGCCGGTCCAGGAGCAGCAGCAGGCCCAGCGGGTCCGGCAGCCGGCTCCGCAGGTCGTCGAGCGCAGGCGCGGCGGCGGCGGCGACGACGGCAACCGCGGCGATCGCCGCGGCCGCAACAACCAGCCCAGCGTCTATCCGCAGGCCTGGCAGGGCAATCCCAACGATCCCAGGCTGCGCCACTACCAGCAGCTCGAGCAGCGCAACCAGGAGCGCTACGGCCGGCGCGGCGACCGCCGTGACGACCGTCGTGACGACCGCTACGACCGCCGTGATGACCGCCGCGACTGGCGCGACGACCGTCGCGACGACCGCCGCGACTGGCGCAACGACCGCCGGGGCGACCGCGACACGCGAAACCGCCGCAACTGGCGCAACGACTGGAACCATGGCTGGCGCAACGACCGCCGCTACGACTGGAACGGCTGGCGCTACCGGAACCGGAACATCTTCAACATCGGGTCCTATTATTCGCCCTACCGGAACCACCGCTATTCGCGCTTCTCGATCGGTTTCTTCCTCGAGCCGCTCTTCTACAACCAGCGCTACTGGATCGGCGATCCGTGGCAATACCGGCTGCCGCCGGCGCCCTACGGAACCCGGTGGGTGCGTTACTATGACGACGTCCTCCTGGTCGACACCTACACCGGCGAAGTCGTCGACGTGATCCACGACTTCTTCTGGTAGGCCTTCCCCTCCCGCAAGCGGGAGGGAGAGTTCCCGCGAGGGGAAAACGGAAAGCCCGGAGCTCCTGACGGCGCTCCGGGCTTTTCGCTTGTCAGGGCGCCTCGCCCTGTCGCATGCATGCCGCCTTCATTCGGGATTTCGTCCATGCTCGCACGCCTTCTCGCTGCCCTCCTCCTCCTCATCGCCGCGCCCTCCGCCGCCGAGACCGTGGTCGTCCATGCCGGCCGGCTGATCGCCGACGCGTCGCGGCCGGCTTCAGGCCCCTCGACCATCACCATCGTCGATGGACGGATCACCGCGGTCGCCGCCGGCCTCACCCCGGCGCCCGCGGGCGCCAGGCTCATCGACCTCTCGTCGCGCACCGTGCTTCCCGGCCTGGTCGATCTCCACGTCCACCTCTCCGGGGATCCCGGCACCGACTATCGGCAGGAAGCGGTCGACAGCGACGAATATGCCGCCCTGCTCGGCGTCAGGAACGCCGGCCGGACGCTCCGCGCCGGCTTCACCACCGTCCGCGACCTGGGGTCGCCGCCCTCGGTCGGCTTCGCTTTGGCGCGGGGCACGCAGGAGGGCCTGTTCCCGGGGCCCCGCATCGTCGCGTCGGGCCCGGCCGTCTCGATCGTGGGCGGCCATGGCGATGTCAGCGGCTTCCGCCCGGCAGTGATCGAGGCGCTGTCGGCCCACAATAGCTGCACCGGCGCCGTGGAGTGCGCCCGGCGGGTGCGCGAGGCGGCCCGGGCCGGCGCGCAGGTCATCAAGTTCACCGCCACCGGCGGCGTCCTCTCGCAGCAGGCGCGCGGGCTCGAGGCGCATTTCACCGACGAGGAGATGCGCGCCATCGTCACCACCGCCCATTCGCTCGGCCTCAGGGTCGCCGCCCACGCCCATGGCGCGCGCGGCATCGAGGCGGCGGCGCGGGCAGGGGTCGATTCGATCGAGCACGGCACCTTCGCCGACGCCGCCGCGATCGCCGCGATGCGGCGGGCCGGCAGCTTTATGGTGCCGACGCTGATGGCCTTCACCGGCGTCCGCGAAAGTCTCGCCCAGAATCGGTTCACGCCCATTGTCGCCGCCAAGGCGCGCGAGGCGTTGAGTCATTTGGGCGAGGCGGCGCGGGCCGCGCGCGCCGCGGGCGTGCCGGTGCTGTTCGGCACCGACGCCGGCGTCTTCGACCATGGCCGCAACGCCCAGGAGTTCGCCATCCTGGTCGGTGTCGTCGGCATGAGCCCGGCCGAGGCGATCGCCGCCGCGACCACCGGCGCCGCCCGCCTGCTCGGAATGGAAAACGAGATCGGCCGCATCGCGCCCGGATTTTCGGCCGATCTGATCGCCGTGAGCGGCGACCCGCTCAGCGACGTGCGCGTGCTCGAACATGTCGATTTCGTTATGGTTCGGGGCCGCGCGGCGGAGTAAGACGTGAGCGGCGTCGACTACAAGATCGCGATCGGGGAGTGGGTCGCCCGCCGGCTCGAGCAGAATCCCAAAGCGCTCAGGATCGCGTGCAAGGTCCTCGACATCTTCATCGTCCGCGACGCGCTCGACGAGGCCGACTGCAAGACGCTGATCCGGCTCATCGACCGGAACCGGATTCCTTCGGGGCTGCTGTCGCCGACCAGCGACCCCGAATTCCGCACAAGCGAGAGCTGCAATCTCGATTCGCGCAACCCGGCGGTCGAGAAGGTCGAGGCGAAGATCGCCGGCATCATGGGCATCGACGCCGATCTGGGCGAGACCATCCAGGGCCAGCGCTACGCGCTCGGCCAGCAGTTCAAGGCCCATCACGACTTCTTCTACGAGGATGCCGACTATTGGCCCGAGATGCTGCGCAGCGGCGGCCAGCGCACGTGGACGGCGATGGCCTTCCTGAACGATCCCGAAGGCGGCGGCGAAACCATGTTCGAAAGAGCGAGCATCAAGGTCACGCC
>DASQFO010000192.1:0-2169 GCA_035633095.1 Allosphingosinicella sp.
CCCAGAAGGCGGGCAGCGCGCTTTCCTTCAGCGTCGAGAAGCCCTTGAAGCCGGTGAACAGGATCGCGGCGAGCGCGCGCTCGTAACCGCCGGCGGCGCGCGGCGGCGGCCGGGTGAGATCGCGCGCGACGTCGCCCGGGCCGATGGCCTTGCTGCGCCCGCCATGCGCCTTCCAGGCGGCAACGTCGGCGCCGGTCCCCGCCGCGCCGTGCGACGGCTTGCCGTCCCAGATCGCGACCTGCACCGAGTCGCCGGCAAGATGCGCGGCGCGCAGCCGGGCCAGGCCCATCGCCATGCGGCTGCCATAGCCATATTGCCTGGGATCGCCGAAAAACTCGGTTTCGCTGGCCCGGACGACGCTGGCGGCGCGCTCGATGCAGGCGCGGAAGCGCGCCTCCCACCCCTCGCCGCCGGGCCGCACCGACTGGGCCAGGAAATCCTCCTCGTCGAACGGCAGCACGACGTGGAGCGGAACGCCGCGGTCGAGCGCGACCTCGGCGATCAGCATGTCGCCGCCGCAGGCGAGCGCGCCATAAGCGAAGCCGACATCCTCCCGGGCGAGGATCTCGTCGATCTCCTCGCGAAAGCGCGCCTCGGCGGCTGCGTCGGCGGTGAACATATGGCCGCAGAAATGCATCGCTTTGGGCGGCGCCAGCGGCGCCACCAGGGTCCGCCGCGCGGCTTCGCCCATGCCGAGATGGGCGGCGATCCGGCTGAGCTGGCGGGCCGATCCCGAGCGCGCGCCATGATCGCGGCTGGCGCGTACCGCCGCGCCGCGCAGCACCTCTGCGACATCCTTCTTCCCCCCGAGGATCAGCAGCGCTTCGGCCTTGGTGACCGCCATGTAATAGTCGCCCGCCGCCGCCACCGCGGGGTCGCCGAGGAGCGCCGCGGCGAGCTCGCGCGCCCTTTGCTCCCGGCCGGCGAGCAAAGCGAGGGTTGCGGCGTTGATTCCCGGGAAGGAATCGCCGCTCTCGAGGTAGATGGCGTGATAGGCCTCGAACGCGCGCTCGAGCGCGAACAGCCGCTCGCCCTCGGGCGACGCCAAGGCGCGGTCCTTGAGCAGGCGGGCGCCAGCCGCGCGCTCGTGCGGATCCTGCGACCGGTCGAGCCCGTACGCCTCGAACAGCCCCATCGCCCGCTCGGTGTCGCCCATCCGCGCCAGCGCAAGCACCTGCTGGTGGCGGACCGCTTTGCTCTCGTCGCCGCCCTCGATCGCCGAGACGGTGGCGTCATAGGCCGCGATCAGGTCGCCGCGCGACAAAGCGGCTTTGGCGAGATCGGCTGCTTCGCTCATCACCGGCGCTTATGGGGCCTGTCATGGAGCGAGACAATTGACGACAAATGGCGACACACTTCCTCTGGCGCCGGGCCGCCGCGCGAACGTAAAAGCCGAGGCCATGGCCGGCGATCCCCACATATTGCTCGTCGACGACGAACGCGACATCAGGGAGCCGCTCGCGGCCTACCTCGCGCGCAACAATGTCCGCGTCACCAAGGCCGAGAATGCGGCGGCGGCGCGGCAGATGCTGTCGGCTTATGCGATCGACCTCGTCCTCCTCGACATCATGATGCCGGGCGAGGACGGCCTTTCGCTCGCCCGTTTCATCCGCGCGACGACCTCGATCCCGGTCATCCTGCTGACCGCGAAGACCGAGGAGATGGACCGCGTCGTCGGCCTCGAGATCGGCGCCGACGATTATGTGGTGAAGCCCTTCTCCCCGCGCGAGCTGCTCGCGCGGATCAAGGCGGTGCTGCGCCGGGTCGGCGAGAATGGCGGCCGGGTTCGCGCGCCCGACGCCGACACCTACGGCTTCGGCCCGTGGCTGCTGAGGAGCGGCGAGCGCGAGCTGGTCGGCGAGGACGGGGTCGCGATCCCGCTGTCGACCGGCGAATACAATCTGCTCCACGCCTTCGTGACCCATCCCCGCCGCGTGCTCAGCCGCGATCAATTGCTCGACCTCAGCCAGGGCCGCGAGCTCGCCGCCTTCGAGCGCAGCATCGACAACCATATCAGCCGCCTCCGCAAGAAGATCGAGGCCAACCCGGCCGATCCGAAGCTGATCAAGACCGTCTGGGGTGGCGGCTACACGCTCGCGGCCGAGGTCAAGCGGCTGTGAGGCGGGGATGGGTCACGAAGGCGTGGAGCAGATTGTATTCGCCGGTCGA
>DASQFO010000193.1:0-3197 GCA_035633095.1 Allosphingosinicella sp.
GCGCACAAGCTCGGCGTCATCCACCGCGACATCAAGCCGTCGAACATCATGCTGAGCAAGGACGGCCGCACCGCCAAGATCCTCGATTTCGGCATCGCCCGGATGGGCGAGGCCGATCGCGCGCGCGCCGACGCCGCCACGCGCACCCAGTTCGGCCAGGTCCTCGGCACGCCGCGCTACATGAGCCCCGAGCAGGCGTTCGGCCTCGAAATCGATCCCCGGTCCGATCTTTTTTCGCTCGGCGTCGTGCTCTACGAGCTGGTCACCGGCCATACCGCTTTCGCCGGCACCAGCATCGCGACGCTCGCCCTCCAGATCACCCAGCGCAAGCCCGAGCCGCTGAGCAAGGTGCTGCCCGGATGCCCGCGCGGATTGCAGCACATCGTCGACAAGCTCCTCGCCAAGCAGCCCGAGAAGCGCTTCTCCACCGGCGCCGAGGTCGCGCAGGCATTGCGCCGCGAGCATGAGGGGCTGAGCACGGCCAAAGACGGCCGCCGCCGGATGCCGCTCCAGGTCCGCCTGACCCTGGTCATGGGCGCGGCGGTGGGGCTCGCCTTGCTGCTCAGCATCGCGACCGTGCTCAACCGCCAGTACAAGGCGATGGAGCAGATGGCGCTGACCTCCGGCACCGCGATCACCAGCTTCGTCGCCAACAATGTCGCGTTGCGCGCGGTCGAGAATGCCGGCCTGCCGCACGCCGAGCAGGACTGGTTGCCGGTGCAGGCCTTCATCGCCGCCGCCTCGCGCGATTCGGACGTGCGCCAGGTCGTGATGGTCGACGCCGACGGCGTCGTCCGCGGATCGAGCGATCCCGCCCGGATCGGCAGGCGCTACGGCGCGCCGGCCGGCGAGGAAAGCCTGGCGGCGGAGGGCGCCGACCAGCGCGTGACCGCCACCGCCGGGAGGGATTTCCGCTTCGTCCGCACCATCCGCTACGCGGGCCGGCCCTTCGGCACGATCGACGTGGTCGTGGGCAGGGCCGGGCTCGACGCCGCGGCGCGAAGCTCGCGCGACCTCCTGGTCGGCCTCGGCCTCGCCTTGCTGATAGCGGTTCTCGCGATCAGCTTCGCGATCGGCCAGTCGGTCGCGCGGCCGGTCGCTCGCCTGCGCCGCGCGCTGAACGACGCCGCTTCTGGCAATCGCGATTTCCGCATTTCGCACAATCGCAGCGACGCGTTTGGCGAGCTGTTCGACTCGTTCAACGCCATGGCGGAAACGCTCGCACGCGCACCGGGCGACGCCGCCGAGCCCGACCCGGCTTCGCTCGAGGCGACCCGAATCGGCGCCCCGCTTATCCCCGAGCCGCCGGCCGGTCATCTGCGGCGGAGCGCCTGATGTTCCTGCTGCGCCTGTTCGATCGATCGGACCCGGTCCAGCCGGTCGGCGCGCACATGCTGAGCGAGGGAACCACCCGCGTCGGCCGCGATCCCGCCGCCGATTGGGCGATCCCCGATCCCGAGTGCGAGATTTCGCGTCATCATCTCGAGCTCGTCTGCCGCGACGGCGCCCTCGTCCTGCGCCCGCTCGGCGCGAACGGCGTGTTCCGCGACGAATCGGGCGAAAGGCTCGCCGACGGCGAGGAGTTTCCGGTGGCGCTCGGCGACGCGGTCGTCTTCGGCAAGTACCGGATGGTCGTCGACACCGTCCCCTTCGCCGCGCGGGCCGGAGCCTCGTTCGACCGGACCATGGCATTCACCGCGCCGTTCGGCGAAAATCTGGAAGTCCCGAGCGAATGGGCCGATGGCGAAGAGCTGCCCCCGATCGACGGCGACGGCTCCTTGCTCGAGGCCTTTTGCGCGGGCGCCAAGCTCGACGTCTCCGCGCTTTCCGGCGAGGAGCCGGCCGAGATCATGCGCCGCGCCGGCGCCATCTATCGCCAGATGGTGCTCGGCCTCGCCGATCTGACCAGCGAGCGCAGCACCGCCAAGGCCGAACTCAGCATGGACCGCACCACGATCGGCGCGCGCGGCAACAATCCGTTCAAATGGGCGCCGACGCGCCGGCTCGCGACCGATCTGCTGCTCGGCCGGGAAGCCGGGTTCCTCTCGGGGCCCGCGGCGATCAAGGCCTCGTTCGAAGACATCAAGAAGCATATGCTCGGTACGCTGTCGGGCTTCGGCGCGGCGATGCGCGCCGTCCTCGAGCTGGTCGGCCCGGCCGCGATCGCGAAGCGGATCGACGGCCAGAGCGCCTTCCTCAAGAGCCGCGTCGCGATCTGCTGGGCGGAATATCAAAAAGCGCATGGTGAGCTCGAGACCCAGATGAGCGAGGGCCGCGACGGTCCGGTCAACCAGGCCTTCGCCGCCGGCTATCAGGAAGCAACGCGCGAGCTTCCCGCGGGCGAACGCGCCAACTGAGCCGCGGGTTTGCCGCCACCGACCCCGCATGCTAGTCGCCGTGTCGGGGGATTTTCAAAATGCTGAAATGGGTAGCAATGGCACTGGCGGTGGCCTTGGGGTCCGCCGTGCTTGGCGCGATCGCCATGTTCCTCGAGGGCGCGGCCTTCGCCCTCGTCTATGGCGGCGACGTCGAGGGCGGCATGACCGTCTTTCTCGCCCAGCTCCCGACCATCCTTATCTCGGCCTTCGTCGCGGCCCTGCTGCTGGTGCTGTTCGTGCTGTGGCCGGCGAGCCTGGCGCTCAGGCGATTGGCGCGCGAGCCGTCGCAGGCCTATCTCACGCTCGGCGCGGTCGTCGGGGTCCTGCTCGCGGCGGCGATGGATTGGGAGACGGGGACGCTCGACACCCTGACAATGATCTGGTTCGCGACCTGGGGGGTGATCACCGCCGCGCTGTTCTGGATCGCGTTCCGGCGTCAGCCAGCCCCGGCCGCGAGCCCGCTGCCCGCGGCCTAGGGACCCTAGGCCCTGGCGCGATCGGTCAGGACGCGGGTCGCGGCCAGACCCGGCCGTGGCGGATCAGATAGTCGTTGAACCGCCGGCTCCTGTCGGCCTCGTCGAGCAGCCGCCGCGCCAGCACCGGATACCGCCCGGCCAGGTTCCGCCGCTGGAGCCAGTCGGCGCGGGCATCGTAGAGCCGGGGGCGTCCGTCGGTGGGATCGCTGACCGCGCTCCAGCCGCCCGATTCGGCGAGCAGCGAATCGCGGAAGCCGAACCTCACCGGCCGGTCGGGCCGGACGCTGAGCAGGCTGTGGCCATGCCAGGGATTGGCCTCCCGGAGGCCGAGCAGGTCCGCGAT
>DASQFO010000194.1:0-2970 GCA_035633095.1 Allosphingosinicella sp.
TGGTCGGCGATGGGCTACGGCTTTCTCGTCGTCGAGGAAAAGGCGACCGGCCGCATGGTCGGCGAGGCCGGCCTCGCTCATTTTCAGCGCCAATTGGGCCCCGCGCTCGACAGCGCCCCCGAGATCGGCTGGGCGATCAAGCACTCGGAGCAGGGGAAGGGCTATGCCACCGAAGCGGCCGCGGCCGCGATCGACTGGATGGACAGGCAATTCGGCCTTCCGCGCAGCATCTGCCTGATCCACACCGAAAACACGCCGTCGATCCGCGTCGCCGAAAAGCTCGGCTACCACCAGCTCGGCGAATGCATGCATCGCAGCTATCGCGCCTTCACCTTCGAACGCCTCCGGCCCGAGGGGGACAGGCGCTAGCCGACTGGCGGCACGCCCAGGCGCGGAATCTCGATCTTCGGACAGCGGTTCATCACGACCTTGAGGCCGGCCGCCTCGGCGCGCGCCGCGGCCTCCTCGTTGATCACGCCGATCTGGAGCCAGACCGCCTTCGCACCGGCCGCGATCGCCTCGTCCACCGCCTCGCCGGCGGCGAGCGGCCGGCGGAAGATGTCGACCATGTCGATGGGCTCGCCGATCTGGGAAAGCTCGCGCCAGACATATTCGCCGTGGACGTGTTCGCCGGTGATCTGGGGGTTGACGGGCAAGACCCGGTAGCCGCGGCTCTGGAGAAAAGCCATCACGCCGTAGCTCGGCCGGTCGGGCCGGTCCGAGGCGCCGATCATCGCGATCGTGCGGGTGCCGGCGAGCAGCGCGTAAATATCCTCGTCACGTTCAAGCGGCATCCTTGGCTCCTTTCGTCCTGGCGATTTCATCGAGCAGCCTTTCGGCGAGGCGGCGGAAGATCGCGGCCTCCTCGCCGTCGCCGGCCGCGGGCGGCGTGCCGGCGTCGGAGGCCTGGCGGATCGAAACCGTCAGCGGAATCCGGCCGAGGAAGGGGATGCCCATCACCCCGGCCGCCGCCTCCGCCCCGCCCGAGCCGAACGGCTCGCTGGTCTCGCCGCAATGCGGGCATTGGTAGCCCGCCATGTTTTCGACGAAGCCGATCACTTCGACATGCATCTTGCGGAACATGTCGATCGCCCGGGTCGCGTCCATCAGCGACAGGTCCTGCGGCGTCGACACGATCACCGCGCCCGCGGGCTTCCATTTCTGGATCAGGGTCATCTGGACGTCGCCGGTGCCGGGCGGCAGGTCGACGATCAGGATCTCGCAATCGCCCCAGTCGCCCTCCATCAGGCTCGAAAGCGCGCTCGCGGTCATCGGCCCGCGCCAGGCGACCGCCGTGCCGGGCTCGATCAGCTGGCCGATCGAGAGCATGCGCACGCCCCAGGCAGGCGTCGGGACGATCTGCTCGTCGATCAGCTCGGGGCGGCCGGATTGGCCCATGATCCTGGGCTGCGAGGGACCGTAAATGTCGGCGTCGATCAGGCCGACTTTCTTGCCCATCCGCGCCAGCGCGATCGCGATATTGGCCGAGACGGTCGATTTGCCGACGCCGCCCTTGCCGCTGCCCACGGCGATGATGGTCCGCCGCAACTTCTCCGCGGTCATCGCGACCCGCGTGTCGGAGACGCCCGGCAAAGCGACGGTGGCGGCGCGGACCTGGCGCTCGAGCGCCGCGCGCTGTTCGGCGGAAAGACCGGTGGCGTCGAGCATCACCGTGGCGACGCCGTCCTTCACCCGCGCCATCTCGATCCGGCCCTCGAGGCCCACCACGGCCGCCAGCGCCGCGTCCAGCCGCTCCGTTTCGTCGCTCATCGCCCGCCCGATAGGCAAAGGAACGCGGCTTGGCACTGTTTTTCCGCGAATCGGGTTCCTATAAGAGGGCATGATACGAATTTTCGGGTGGGGCGCGCGCAAAGGCGCGTCGCTGAGTGACAATCGCGGCGGTCCCTGGGGACCGGGCGGCGGCGACGACGGCGGGTCGGGCGGCGGCAATGGCGGCGGCCCGCGCAACCCGTGGGGCCCGCGCCGGCGCAAGCCCGGCCGCCCGCCCGGCGACGTCACCTCGCTCGACGAATTCCTGAAAAAGAGCCGCGACCGGTTCGGCAGCCGCTTCGGCGGCGGATTTTCGGCCGGCGGGCGGCCTTATTGGCTGTACGGGCTGATCGCCTTCATCGCCTTGTGGATCGTCTTTACCAGCGTCCACCGGATCGGCCCGACCGAGCGCGGCGTGGTCACGATCTTCGGCCGCTATACGGATACGCTGCGCCCCGGCATCGGCTTTTCGCTGCCCTATCCGTTCGGCGCCGTGACCAAGCTCAACGTCGAAGGCATCCAGACCATCACCATCCCCGGCGGGCGTACAGAAAATTTGATCCTGACCGGTGATCAGAATGTTATCGATCTCGCCTATTCGGTGCGCTGGAACATCAAGAATCCGCAGCTCTATTTGTTCCAGATCGCCAATCCCGACTCGACCATCCGCGAGGTCGCCGAAAGCGCGATGCGCGCCGCGGTCGCCCGCGTCAGCCTCGACGACGCGATCGGCGCCGGCCGCGCCGACATCGAGCAACGTGTCGAGCAAAACATGCAGCAATTGCTCGACGCCTATGGCGCCGGCGTCGAAATCCAGGGCATCGCGATCAGCCAGTCGGTGCCGCCCGCTGCGGTCAACGATGCGTTCCTCGAAGTCTCCGCGGCGCAGCAGCAGGCGCAAAGCTACATGAACGACGCCCGCGCCTATGCGCTGCAGCAGACCGCGCGCGCCCAGGGCGAGTCGACGGCGTTCGAAAAGGTCTACAACGAATATCGCGCCGCGCCCGACGTCACCCGGCGGCGCATGTATTACGAGACGATGGAGCGGGTCCTCTCGCGCGTCGACACCACCATCGTCGAGGCGCCGGGCGTGACGCCCTATCTGGCGCTTCCCGAAATCCAGCGGCGCCAGCAGCAGGCCGTGCCCCAGACCCAGGGAGGGCAGCCGCGATGAATGCCGCCGTCAGAAATCCGATCGCG
>DASQFO010000195.1:0-5037 GCA_035633095.1 Allosphingosinicella sp.
ATTGAAACCGGCATGACCCAGGGCATTTACGACATGGCCCGGAGCGCCGGCAAGGAAGAGATGATCGGTCATCTGAACCCGATGAAGCGCGGCGGCGTGCCGGACGAGATCGCTTATGCCGCGCTCTTCCTCGCCTCCGACGAGTCGAGCTATGTTAACGGCCACGCTCTGGTCGTCGACGGCGGCCTTTCCGCCTCGCACCCGCATTACCGCCAGGAATATGGACGCACGTCCTTTTGAAAAAGAGCACCGGAGACCAAGATGAGCCCGATTTCCACCAAGACGCATGGCGACGTGCTGATCGTCACCTCGAACAACCCGCCGGTGAACGCGCTCGGCCACGCGGTGCGCGAGGGGCTGGTCAAGGCGATCGAGCAGGCGGACGGCGACGAGTCGGTGAAGGCCGTCGTCATCCTCTGCCAGGGCCAGACCTTCTTCGCCGGCGCCGACATCACCGAATTCGGCAAGCCGATGCAGCTGCCGATGCTGCCGCAGGTCGTCGACATCATCGAGAATTGCACCAAGCCGGTGGTGGCGGCGATCCACGGCACCGCCTTTGGGGGAGGCCTCGAGGTCGCGCTGGCGAGCCATTACCGGGTCGCGGTCCCGTCCGCGAAGCTGGGCGTGCCCGAGGTCAAGCTCGGCCTGCTGCCGGGCGCGGGCGGCACCCAAAGGCTGCCGCGCGTCGCGGGCGTCGGCAAGGCGCTGGAGATGGCGGCGACCGGGAATCCGATCGGCGCGAAAGAGGCCTGCGACATCGGCCTCGTCGACCGGCTGATCGAGGGCGATCTCGAGCAGCACGCGGTGGCGTTCGCGGAGGAAGTGAAGGACATCCGCCCGATCCCCAAATCGAGCGAGCGCGACGACAAGCTTGAAGAGGCGCGCGCCAATCCGGCCATCTTCGACGAGTTTCGCAAGGCCAATGCCCGCAAGTTCAAGGGCTTCGACGCCCCCGAATCGAACGTCAAAGCGATCGAGGCCGCGGTCGCCAAGCCCTATGCCGAAGGCGTCCAGGACGAACGCCGGCTGTTCATGGAGCTGATGACCGGAACCCAGGCGCGCGCGCAGCAATATTTCTTCTTCGCCGAGCGCAAAGCCGCCAAGATCGAGGGAATTCCCGAAGGCACCGCCCCGCGCGAGATCGCCAGAGTCGGCGTGATCGGGGCCGGCACGATGGGCGGCGGCATTTCGATGAACTTCCTCAGCGCCGGGATTGCGGTGACCATCGTCGAGATGGCGCAGGACGCGCTCGACCGCGGCACCGGCACGATGCGCAGGAATTACGAGGCGAGCGCGGCCAAGGGCCGGATGAGCGCCGACCAGGTCGAGGGCGCGATGGGGCTGCTGAAGCCGACGCTCGCGCTCGAGGATCTCGCCGATTGCGACCTGATCATCGAGGCCGTGTTCGAGAATATGGACGTCAAGAAGGAGATATTCGGCAAGCTCGACAAGATCGCCGGGCCGGGCGCGATCCTCGCCTCCAACACCTCCTACCTCAACATCGACGAGATCGCGGCGGCGACGTCGCGGCCGCAGGACGTGCTCGGCCTCCATTTCTTCTCGCCCGCCAACGTGATGAAGCTGCTCGAGGTGGTGCGCGGCGCGAAGACGGCGCCCGACGTGCTGGTGACCGCCATGCAGCTCGCCAAGCGGATCAAGAAGGTCGCGGTCGTCGCCGGCGTCTGCCACGGCTTCATCGGCAACCGCATGCTGATGCCGCGCCAGATCGAGGCGATGAAGCTGCTCCTGGAGGGCGCGACGCCCGAGCAGATCGACCGCGTCCATGTCGAGTTCGGCATGCCGATGGGCCCGTTCCAGATGTCGGACCTCGCCGGCGTCGACATCGGCTGGCACCGCGACCCCAGCCGGATCGAGAACGTCCGCGACGCGCTCTGCGCCGCCGACCGCTGGGGCCAGAAGAAGGGCGCCGGCTTCTACGATTATGACGAGAAGAGGCGGCCGACGCCGTCGCCCGTCGTCCAGAAGATCATCGAGGATTTCCGGGCGAAGGAAGGCGTCGAGAAACGCGACATCTCAGACGAGGAGATCGTCGAGCGGACGCTCTACACGATGGTCGACGAGGGCGCGCGGATCCTCGAGGAAGGCATGGCGCAGCGCGCGTCCGACATCGATGTGGTCTGGGTCTACGGCTATGGCTGGCCGGTCTACCGCGGCGGCCCGATGTTCTGGGCCGACACCGAGGGGCTGCCCAAGATCGTCGAGGGCCTGAAGCGGCGCGGCTTCGCGGTCGCGGACCTGCTCGCGCAGAAGGCCGAAGCGGGCGAGAAGTTTACCCGCTGACCTTCGTCGGCAGCAGCGAGACCAGGGTCGTCGCCGCCATCAGGCCGACGATCGCCGCGAGCTGCGCGCCGGAAGCCGCGCCGAGCGTGCCGGCGAGCGCCGCGAAGGCCGTCATGACGAGATTCGTGGAGACCGCCGCCCAGCGCACACCGCGCGCGCTCGCGCCATAGGCCCGGTTGAGCAGGTTGAGGATTCCGGCGAGGATGAGCAGCAGGCCGCCGCTCGCGAACCAGAGCGCCCGGCTGTCGAGCTCAGCGAAGAAACGCGGCGTCGAGACGGTATGGAACAGCCCCAGCGCGACGACCAGCAAAGCGAGGATCAGATAGAATCGGCGCATCGGCAAGCCTCCGGTGAAGGAACAGAAGGAGAGCCAGGAGCCGCATATTCGTGTCCCCCGTCAATCCCGGTCGAGCATGTCCCTGACCCGCGCGGCGAGGTCGGCATAGGCGAAGGGCTTGGTGATCAGCTCGACGCCGGGATCGAGCCTGCCGTGATGGACGATCGCGTCGCGCGCATAGCCGGTGGTGAACAGGATCTTGAGCTCGGGGCGGCGGGCGCGGGCCTCCCTGGCGAGGACGTCGCCGGTCATGCCGCTCGGCAGGACGACGTCGGTGAAGAGGAGATCCAGGGTCCCTTCCTGCCGCTCGAGAAGGCGCAGCGCCGACGGCCCGTCATGCGCCTCGAGCACCCGGTAGCCGAGCTCGCGCAGCACCTCGACCGTATAGGCGCGGACGTCGTCATCGTCCTCGCAGACCAGGATCGTCTCGTCGCGCGAGCGTTCGGGCACCGCCGGAACGGGCTGGTCCTCGGCGCCCTGCTCCTCGCCCAGCAGGCGCGGCAGATAGATGCGGACCGTCGTCCCCTCGCCTTCCTCGGAATAGATTTTGAGGTGGCCGCCCGATTGCCTGACGAAGCCGTAGGCCATCGAGAGGCCGAGGCCGGTGCCCTTGCCGACATCCTTGGTGGTGAAGAAGGGCTCGAAGGCGCGGGCCACGGTCTCGGCGCTCATCCCGCAGCCGATGTCGGACACGCAGATCACGACATATTGGCCGGCCGGGACGCCGCCATTCCGGCGGGCGTAATCGCGGTCGAGATGGGTGTTGGCGGTCTCGATGGTGAGCTTGCCGCCGCCCCCCGATTCATTGGCGGCCATCGCGTCGCGGGCGTTGACCGCGAGGTTCAGGATCGCGTTTTCGAGCTGGTTGGGATCGGCCTCGATCCGCCACAGGCCGGCGGCGAGGACGGTCTCGACCTTGATCGTCTCGCCCAATGTGCGGTGGAGCAGCTCCGACATGCCGGTGACCAGCTTGTTGGCGTCGATCGGCCGCGGATTGAGCGGCTGGCGGCGGGAGAAAGCGAGAAGGCGCTGGGTCAGCATCGCCGCGCGCTCGGCGCCGACCTGCGCATTGCCGAGCGCGCGCAACAGCCGCGCCTCGCCTTCATCGCCGATATGGCGGCGGGCGATGTCGATATTGCCGGCGATGACGGTCAAAAGGTTGTTGAAATCGTGCGCGATGCCGCCGGTCAGCTGGCCGACCGCCTCCATCTTCTGCGACTGGCGGAGCGCCTCCTCGGCGCGCTCGCGCTCGGCGATGGCGGCATCGACGCGGGCCTCGAGCGACTGGTTCAGCTCGCGCAGCGCCTCCTGGGCACGGCGCGACTCGGTGACGTCGAGCGCCATGCCGACATAGCCCTGGAACCCGCCGGGGCCCTCGCGCGGGTTGCAGCTCGCGCTGAGCCAGCGCCATTCGCCGTCGTGCCGGCGGAAGCGGGCCTCGAATTCGTAGGGCTTCCTGGCATCCCAGGCATGCGACCGGCGCTCGTGGACGATGGCGAGATCGTCGGGATGGATGAGGCTCATCCAAACGCCGCCGATCAGCCCGCCGACGTCGATGCCGGTAAACTCGGCGAGGGCGCGGTTGGCGAACTCGATGCCGTCCGCGTTCGTCACCCAGACCGGCGAGGGCGCGTTGTCCGCCATCGCGCGGAAGCGCGCCTCGCTCTCGCGCAGCTCGGCTTCCGCGCGTTTGGCCTCGGTAACGTCGAGGGCCATGCCGACATAGCCGATCAGCCTGTTCGAAGCGTCGAAGCGGGGCCCGCAGCTGACCTTCAGCCACTTTTGTTCGCCATTGGCGCGGTAAAAGCGTGCGTCATAGCCGTAGCCCTGGCCGGTCGCCCACGCCCGCGCGCGCAACGCGAGCGCCTCGGCGAGGTCGTCGGGATGGATGATCTCCATCCACTTGCCGCCGGTCAGCGCTTCGGCGTCGAGCCCCGCGAGCTCGACATAGGCCTTGTTGACGAACTCTATGCCGGATTCGTTCGTTAC
The DNA here is from genome assembly GCA_035633095.1 of Allosphingosinicella sp. Taxonomy (GTDB): domain Bacteria; phylum Pseudomonadota; class Alphaproteobacteria; order Sphingomonadales; family Sphingomonadaceae; genus Allosphingosinicella. Next base: position 4,628 of record DASQFO010000195.1, read on the forward strand.
CCAGACCGGCGAGGGCGCGCTGTCCGCCATGGCGCGAAAACGGGCCTCGCTCTCGCGCAGCTCGGCTTCGGCGCGCTTGCTCTCGCTGATGTCCCGGACCAGCGCGTAGAAGCCGGCGACGCTGCCGTCGTCGCGGCGGTCCGGCATATATTCGATATGGACGAAGCGGGTGCCGCCGTCCTTGTAGCCGACCTCGCGCTCGGCCGACACCCGCTCGCCGGCGAGGACCTTGTCGACCATCGGATTGATCGCGTCATAGGCGGCGTCGCCGAGGACGTCGCGGAGGTGCTTGCCGGACAGCGCCTTGCGCTTGTGCCCGAACCAGTCCTCATAGGCCTTGTTGTTGAACCGGTAGCGCCGGTCGGCGTCGACATAGGAAATCAGCACCGGCAGCGAATCGGCGACGAGCC
>DASQFO010000196.1:0-2650 GCA_035633095.1 Allosphingosinicella sp.
ATTGGCGAAGGCGTTCTGGATCATGCCCATGACGATGAGGCCCGGGGCGAGGAAATCGGCGAAGGGCACGCCCATCACCGTCCGTCCGCTGCGCCCCAGCGCGACCGTGAAGATGACCAGAAACAGCAAGGTGGTGAGCGCCGGCGCCCAGATCGTCTGCAGCTGGATCTTGAAGAAACGCCGCACCTCCTTGACGTAGAGGGTGGCAAGGCCGCCCCAGTTGACGTTCCTTATGACCGGGACGCCGGGCGCGGTTCGAACCCAATTCGAAGGCTGGTCGCTCACAGCGGTCTCGCTAGGCGCAGACGCCGCCGCCCGCAAGGCGGTGGCGAACGCCGGGCATTTCGCCTTCGGCCCAGGTCTGGTAGGATCGGCGGCGTCGGCAGCGGGTTTGGGAGCAGGCCGTGAGCGAAGTGGTCAAGGCGTGGCGGGGATCGATTGCCTTGCCGGCGGCGCTTCTTCTGATCGCTGCCGCGGCGCCGCCACCACCGCCGGGCGCAGACGGCGCGGGCGCGGCGGAAGAGATCGTCGTCACCGGCTCCCGCGACCGCGCGGGCGCGATCCGGGCCTATGTCGACGCCTTGACCGTCGAGACGGACGACCAGATCGCGACCTTCTGGGACCAGGTATGTCCCGCCGGCTTCGGGCTGCCCGCCGCCTATAACGACGTCATCGAGGCCAGGGTTCGCGACATTGCCCGGCGGGCGGGAATCCGCACGGCGCGGCCGGGCTGCCGTCCCAACGTCGTGATCATCGTCGCCGACGGCCCGTTCATCGATCGCCTGCACCGCGAGCGGCCCGATATCTTCAGGGGCGTGGCGCTGGCGGACCTTCGAACGCTGCTCCGCGACCCGGGTCCGATCCGGGCCTGGCAAGTGGTGATGCCGCGCGGCTCCGACGGCCGCCCGCTCGAGCGCGTCTCCTTCCTCGAGGTGAGGGGCCCGCCGGTCTGGATCGGGACCGCCTATCTTCGCCGCGGCCTCGGCTCCTCGCTGACCCAGAGACAGACGCGGCAGGACCTCGATACTTCCTTCATCCTGTTCGATCTCGATGCCGTCGAAGGCCTCACCCTGACCCAGATCGCCGACTATGCCGCGATGCGCACGCTTGCCCGGACGTCGCCGGCCGCCTTGCGGGGGCAACGCACGATCCTCGGCCTGTTCGACGATATCGGCTCGGGCAATGTCCGCGTCGAAGCCATGACCGGCTGGGACGCCGCTTATCTCAGGGCCCTGTACCGGACGAACGCCACGGTCTCGGCCTCGCGGCAAAGGTCGAACATGGCGCGGATGATCGAGGGAGATGCGGCGGGGCCCCGGGATGAAGGTCCGCCCGCCGAGGCCGCCCTTGTCGAACCCTACCCTTGAAGAAAGGCCTCGCCTCCTTCACATAGAGGGTCGCAAGGCCGCCCCGGCCGACGGTCCCGACGGCCGGCACGCCGGGGGCGGTCGAACCCAATTCGAAGGCCGGCCGTCACAGGCGCCGTCGCCAAACGCCGACGCTGTGACCCGCAAGCCCGTGAACGCGTAAGGAAGAATGATGTCGCTGTCCTGGACCGACGAACGTATCGACCGCCTGAAGGAGCTGTGGAGCCAGGGCAGGACCGCGAGCCACATCGCCGACGAGCTCGGCGGCGTCTCGCGCAACGCCGTGATCGGCAAGGCGCACCGGCTCGGGCTGCAGTCGCGCCCGTCGCCGGTCAAGCCCAACGAGCCGGCGCCCAAGGCCAGATCCAAGTCCAAGGACAAGGCCGAGGCCGCCGCGCCGCCGCCGCCCAAGCCGGTCGCCGAAGCGCCCGATCCGCCCTTCGACGAGGAGGACGACGCCGAAGCCAAGGCGCCGGCGCCCGCGTCGGCGGCCGCCGCCGAGCCCGCCGCGCCGGCCGCGCCGCAGCCGATCGTCCGCTCGATCGGGCCGGGCGGCTTCGTCCGCCAGGGGCCGAGCGACCAGCAGGCGCCGATCCCGCCGGCGCCGCCGAGGCGGCTGGTGCCGGCCAAGCCGAGCCCCGAAGTGGCCGACAAGACCGGGCTGCTCGATTTGAACGAGCGCATCTGCAAATGGCCGATCGGGCATCCGGGCGAGCCCGATTTCCATTTCTGCGGCAATCCGGCCAATCCGGGCTTTCCCTATTGCGTCCAGCATTGCGGCGTCGCCTATCAGGCGCAGCTCCCGCGCCGCGACCGCAAGCCGCCGCCGCCTTTGCCCTTCGGCGGACCCCGCGTGCGCTAGGCGCGTGCGCTGACCGGGGACAGTCTACTGACTGTCTCCGTTAAAGCCCCCGCACCCGCGGCATTCCCGCCTCGCGGCCCAGCATCAATTCCGTGAGCGCCCAGACCATCGCGTCGGCCCGGTCGGGCGAGCGCCCCGGTCCGCAATAGCCCCCGCCCGCGTCAGCGCGCAAAGTTCGTCCTCGAGCGCGGGAAACGAGCCGGCAAACCGCGCCTTGCCGGTCTCGAACAGCGCCACCGGCTCCGCCCGCGTCTGTGTTCCCTTCCGCCCGTCCCCTCCGCCCATGAACACGACAAGCGATTTATTCGCGTAAATCGAGCAGAACGGACCGACCGCCTAATTGACAACGGAAGTTGGCTGCTCTTCTCTGAAAGGGGGGAAACTGAACATGAGCACATCCGTCAGACGTCTCGAAGGAGCG
>DASQFO010000197.1:0-3395 GCA_035633095.1 Allosphingosinicella sp.
TTATGGGTAAGCGGTGCGGAGAGGCCGTCCTGGTTTCAGCTTGACGTGGGGCGGATGGCCCAAGGGAGGAGGTCGTCGAGATGCGGAATGGCCGCGGGCGATGGCCTCAAGGGTCGCCTTGAGGTAGGCGAAGGGATCGACGCCGTTCATCTTGGCGGTTTCGATCAGCGAGGCGATGCGACCCCAGGCCCTGCCTCCCTCGTCGTGGCCGGCAAATAACGCATTTTTGCGATTGAGGGCCAGGGGCCTGATGGCGTTCTCGACAGGGTTGGAATCGATCTCGACGCGGCCGTCGGCGAGGAAGACCCGCAGGCCGTCCAGTGCCGGGCGATGTAGCCGAGCTTCTCGCCGAGGCGGGATTTGGCTGAGACGCGGCCGCGGCTCTCCTTGAGCCACAGGCCGAAGGCCTCGACCAGCGGTGCCGTGCGGGCGCGGCGGACGGCGAGGCGCTGGTTCGGGGCACTGCCGCGGATCTCGGCCTCGATCCGATAAAATTCGGCGATGCGGCGCAGTCCCCCGGCGGCGATGTTCGAGCCGTCGCGGTTGAGAACGGCGGTGCAAAAGTGTGCCACGGTGGCGGCGTGATTGTCTCGCTGCGGGCGGAGTAAAACTCGGCCAGTTTGGCCCTTCTGGCGACGGGAGGGCGGGGGCATTTTCACGGTGGAGCTTTATCGGAAGGTTCGTCTCGCCTGTCGGGACGGCATGAACGAGCGCGCGGCGGCGCGTCATTTCGGGATCTCGCGCGAGAGCGTGAAGAAGATGCTGAGCTTTTCGGTGCCACCGGGGTATCGGCGGCGGGCCGAGATCAGGCGGCCGAAGCTGGACGGGTTTACCGAGATCATCGACCAGTGGCTGAGGGAAGATGTCGGTCAGCGCGCCAAGCAGCGGCACACGGCCAAGCGGGTCTTCGAGCGGCTGCGGGACGAGCACGGGTTCACTGGCGGCTACACCACCGTGAAGGACTACATCCGCGAGCATCGCCGCCGCGGGCAAGAGATGTTCGTCCCGCTGCATCACCCGCCCGGTCATGCCCAGGCCGATTTCGGCGAGGCGATGGTGTTGATCGGCGGGGTCGAGCGGACGGCGCACTTCTTCGCGCTCGACCTGCCGCACAGCGACGCCTGCTACATCCGGGCCTATCCGGCAGCCACCGCCGAGGCCTGGGTGGATGGCCACGTTCACGCCTTTACCTTCTTCGGCCGGGGTGCCGCGGTCGGTGCTCTACGACAACGACCGATGCCTGGTCGCGCGCATCCTGCCCGACGGGACGCGCAAGCGGGCACGGCTTTTCAGCGGGTTCCTGTCGCATTACCTCATCCGGGATCGCTACGGGCGCCCCGGCAAGGGCAATGACAAGGGCGCCGTCGAGGGGCTGGTTGGCTACGCACGGCGCAACTTCATGGTTCCGCTGCCGCGCTTCGCCTCCTGGGAAGACTTGAACGTCTGGCTCGAGGAATGCTGCCGCAAGCGTCAGGCGGACATCCTGCGCGGCCATGCCGAGACGATCGGCGAGAGGCTGGAGCGGGATCTGCAGGTGATGGCGGAATTGCCGGCCGCGGCCTTCGATGCCTGCGATCAGGCCACCGGGCGGGTGAGCTCGCAGGCGCTGGTGCGCTACAAGACCAACGACTACTCGGTGCCGGTCGCCTATGGCCACCGAGACGTCTGGGTCCGCGGCTATGTCGACCAGGTGGTGATCGGCTGCGGCGGAGAGACCATCGCCCGCCATCCCCGATGCTACGACCGCGAGGACATGGTCTTTGACCCGGTCCACTACCTGCCCCTGCTGGAGAAGAAGATCGGCGCGCTGGATCAGGCAGCCCCCCTGGCCGAATGGGACCTGCCCGCCGAGTTCCAGACCCTGCGCCGCCTGATGGAGGCGCGGATGATCAAGGCGGGTCGCCGGGAATACGTGCAGGTGCCGCGGCTCCTGGAGAGCTTCGAGATGGCCGACCTGCATGTCGCGGTGAAGACCGCCCTGCGCATCGGCGCCGTGGGCTTCGACGCCGTCAAGCACCTCGTGCTGTGCCAGGTGGAGAGGCGCCCGCCCAAGCTCGACCTCGACGTCTATCCCTATCTGCCGCGGGCCACGGTCACCAGGACTTCGGCGGCCAGCTATATGTGCCTGATCTCGGGGAGTGCGGCATGACCGAGGCCCCCGAGATTTTGCTCGGCCATCATCTCAAGACGCTGAAGCTGCTGACCTTCCTGCGGGAATATGACAAGCTGGCCCGCCAGTGCGCGGCCGAGGGACTCGACCATGTCCGGTTCCTCGCCAGGCTGGTGGAGCTGGAGCTGATCGACCGCGAACGGCGGACGATCGAGCGCCGGATCAAGGCGGCCAGTTTCCCCGCCGTCAAGAGCCTCGACAGCTTCGACTTCAAGGCGATCCCGGCGCTGAACAAGCTGCAGGTGCTGGAACTGGCTCGCTGCGAATGGATCGAGCGCCGCGAGAACGTCATCGCCCTCGGTCCAAGCGGAACCGGCAAGACCCATATTGCCTTGGGCCTGGGACTGGCCGCTTGCCAGAAAGGCCTCTCCGTCGGCTTCACCACCGCGGCCGCCCTCGTTCACGAGTTGATGGAGGCCCGCGACGAACGCCGGCTCCTGCGGCTGCAAAAGCAGATGGCCGGCCACAAGCTGCTCATCCTCGACGAGCTGGGCTTCGTGCCGCTGTCCAAGACCGGCGCCGAGCTGCTGTTCGAGCTGATCAGCCAACGCAACGAGCGCGGCGCTACCCTGATCACCAGCAATCTGCCCTTCGACGAATGGACCGAAACCTTCGGCTCCGAACGCCTCACCGGCGCACTGCTCGACCGGCTGACCCATCACGTCACCATCCTCGAGATGAACGGCGACAGCGATCGCCTCGCCCAGAGCCGCACGCGAAAGACCAAGGCCGAAGCCTGACAGCCAGCACCAAGACCGGCCCTGACGGGCCGGAGCGCCTTGGCACACGCCAGCTACTTGGAGAGCGCGCGCGCCAAGGCGCTCACCCCGACCGAACATCAATTCCCTTTGCCGAGCTGGTAGAGTTTTGCGCCGCCACGTGGCTGGTTTTTCCTCCGCCGTTGACACCAGACCTGTATCGTCCATCTGTTGCGCCAGAGCCTCGACTTCGTCTCCTACAAGGACCGGAAGGCCGTCGCGGCGGCGCTGAAGGGGATCTACAAGGCCGTTGACGCGGCCGCCGGCGAGGCCGCGCTCACCACTTTCGAGGAAGACGCCTGGGGCCGGAAATACCCCGCCATCGGCCAGAGCTGGCGGCGCGCCTGGGGCGAGGTCATCCCGTTCTATGCCTTCCCGGACGATGTCCGCCGGATCCTCTACACCACGGATGACATCGACAAGCGTTTCTTCAGCTCATGTGGTAAGTTCTCCGGGCACGGGCGACC
>DASQFO010000198.1:0-3035 GCA_035633095.1 Allosphingosinicella sp.
CATCGGCGGCGATCGCCTCGACCGCCCGGCGGAAGCCGCGCATATATTCGGCAGTCACAGCGTCGGCGAACATGAAATATTCGGGCTCGACGATCTCGACCGGGTTCCGCGTGTCTTCCGCAAGCCCGACCGACCGCTCGGCGAAATCGGCCGCGCTTACCACCGCGACTCCGATCTCCGGCAGGATCACGGCGCCGGCGTCGCCGACATCCGCGAGATCGACCGCTTGGTCCGCGAAGTCACGGGCGTCGGCGATCCGCAGGTCGAGCGACTCAAGCAGGCTTCTGCTCTCGTCGGTCGCGTCCGGGCTGTAGGTGACGATGTAGCGCCCGGTCTCGAAGCTCTCGTCTCCCCGCTCCATCGCGCTGAGCAACATCTCGTCGATGCCGCTGGAGCCTAATCCTTCACCGCGGCGGGCGCTCGATCCGCCCGAATGAGTAGGAGTTCTTGCCATGATCCCGTTCCTTTTTTTTGGCCGACTAAGCGGATCGGCGGCCGCGCACGCGCCGGCCCCGAGAAGCTCGCCCGAAGCGAACTCGGACAATCTTTCAGAAGAAAACATGTTTGGTCTAAACAGACCTGCTCACAATACCGAGATAACGACTCGATATCACAGCTGCTGATGTTCTGCTTGTCTGCAGAGCAAGTCAACAATTGAATCGAAACGCGAGTACGGACTGAAGTTGATTGTCCGGGACCTGCTCCAATTCTCGCAAAAGCCGAAAACTAGGCCGCCGTCACCACTCCCCGCCGGCACTTCATCAGCGGCTGGACGCGGGTGCCGAACAGTTCGACGCCCTCGACGAAATGGTCGAAGGTCAGGAGCACGCCGCCGGTGTTGGGCACTTCCGCCATCTCGTCGAGCATCGCGGCGATCTTGGCGTAGCTGCCGACCAACGTGCCGATGTTGATGTTGACCGCGCCCTCGGGCGCGGCGAGCTGGCGGACGTTGGTGGTGGGGTTGTGCTTGTCGGCGGCGCCCTGCTCGGCGAGCCAGGCGATCGCCTCCAGATCGACGCCGTCATTGTAGCTCTTCCATTTGGCCTCGGCCTCTTCGTCGGTCTCGCCCATGATCAGCATGACGAGGACGAACATGCGCACGTCGCGCCCGGTCCTGGCGGTGGCCGCCGCGAGGCGCTCGTTATTGGCCGCGAACGCCTTGGGCGTGTTGACGCCCTTGCCGAGGCAGAAGGCGTAATCCGCATATTTGGCCGAGAAAGCGAGGCCTTCGTCCGAGCTGCCCGCGCAAATGATCTTCATCTCGCCCTCGGGCTGCGGGCGGACGCGGCAATCGTCCATCCGGTAATATTCGCCCTTGAAGTCCGAAACGCCAGTCTCCCAGAGCTCGCGCAATATATGGGCATATTCGCCGAGCATCGTGTAGCGGTTGCGGAAATGCTCGTCGCCGGGCCACAGGCCCATCTGGCTGTATTCCGGGCGCTGCCAGCCGGTGATCAGGTTCAATCCGAAGCGGCCGTGGCTGATCGAATCGATCGTGTTGCACATCCGCGCGGCGAAAGCGGGCGGGATCACCAGGGTCGGGCAGGTCGCGTAGATCTTGATCTTGCTGGTCACCGCGGCGAGCGCGGCCATCAGGGTGAAGCTTTCCAGATTATATTCCCAGAACTGAGTCTTGCCGCCGAAGCCGCGCAGCTTGATCATCGATAAGAGGAAATCGAGGCCGTATTTTTCGGCCTTCTGCGCGATCTCCTTGTTCATGTCGTAGCTCGGCAGATATTGCGGCGCGTTCTCGCTGATCAGCCAGCCATTATTGCCTATGGGCGTGAAGACTCCGACTTCCATCATGCAGCTCCCTTGAGACGCGCGCGGCCGAGCCAGTCGCGCAAGAGGTGGTTGAAAAAAGCGGCTTCGGTGACGTTGCAGGCATGCCCGCCGGTCATGACCGCGAGCGTGGCGCCGGGCAGACCCTCGGCGAGCGCTTCCGAGCAAGAGGCAGGAACGAGCATGTCGTCCTCCGCGGCGATGAGCAAAGTCGGCGTGCGAACCTCGCCAAGGCGGGCGGCCACGTCGAAGGCGGCGAGCGCGGCGATGCGGGCCTCGATGTTCGGCGCGCCCTGGAAATGGGCGAGCTGCTGCGCCTCCTCGGCCACGAGGCGCTCACTATTCTCGGAAATCCAGCGCGCCGGATAGAGGAAGATCGGCTGCGCATGCAGGAAGGCGCGCGCGCCGCTGTCGCGCAGCAAGGCGAGGCGAGTGTCGAAGCAGCGCAGAAAATGCGGATCGGGCCTGGCGAAGCCGTTGACGACGACGAGCCGGTCGAGCCGCTCGGGGGCGGTGAGGGCGAGCGAAAGGCCGATGGCGCCGCCCGCGGCGTGCCCGACCAGGGTGGCGCTCTTGAGGCCGAGCCCGTCCATGAGCGCGAGAACGTCGCCCGCCATGTCGTCGACATCGAGGTTGAACGAAAGGTCGCGGTCGCTGCGGCCGGTGCCGCGATGGTCGTAGAGGATGACGCGGTGGTCTTGCGCCAGCGCTTGAAGGTTCGGCGCCCAATAGGCCGCCGAGCCGCCGAGGCCGGACGAGAGGACCAGCGCCGGGGCGTCAGCCGGCCCATGCTCCTCCCAATAGAGGCCGGCAATTTCGCCCATCAGCCGATATGCGCCACGCTGGCAATCTCGACCAGCAGACCCGGCTTCACCAGCCCGCACTGGATGCAATAGCGCGCCGGCTTCGCGCCCGGGAAATATTCGGCATAGACCGCGTTCATCGCCGCATAATCGGCCCAGTCGGTCAGGAAGATGTGGTTGAAGCAGACGTCGGCCATGGTCGCGCCCGCCGCTTCGAGCGTGATCCTGATCGTCTCGAGCACGTGCCTGGTCTGCGCGCCCGCGTCGCCGGGGTGAAGCACCGTCCCGCCCTCGCCCAGCGCCAGCGTGCCCGAGACGTAGACCGTGTCGCCCGCCTTGGTTCCCGCCGAATAAGGCGCGATCGGGGTCGGGAATTGGGGCGGGTTGACGGGCTCGAAGGGCATGTTCCTTACTCCTGCTCGTGCGGGATCTGGCCGAACGTGCCGCAGA
>DASQFO010000199.1:0-4130 GCA_035633095.1 Allosphingosinicella sp.
GGGGTCGAGCATGCCCCGCGCTGGCCCGACGCGCATACCTTCGCGGCCGGGATCCGGGTGCCGCAGGCGGTCGGCGATTTCCTGATCCTGCGCGCGGTGCGCGAAAGCGGCGGGGTCGCGCTCGCCGTCTCCGACGAAGCGCTGACGTCGTGCGTCGAGGAGGCGGCGGCGCGGGACGGCCTGCTGCTCTGCCCGGAAGGCGGCGCGACCCTCGCGGCCTGGGACAAGGCGCTCGAAGCCGGCCTGGTCGGCAGGCAAGAGCGCGTCGTGCTGTTCAACTGCGCCACCGGTCTCAAATATCCGCTGCCGGATCGCTCGCGCTTCCTGGACCGCCACGCGCCGATCGACTTCGCGACGCTATAGCCTCCTGGACGAAGCGCGATTCGTCCCCGGATATTGCGCCGGTCGGCCTAAGGCACTAACGCCCCGGAGGTCGCCGACCATCCCCGCGAGCAGCAGGAAACACCATGGCCACGACCATCGAACCGCGCATGATCCCCGACGAGGCGAAGCAGCGCCTGCGCATCCTCTTCATGGCCAAGCACGCTTTGTGGGGCGGCGGCATGCATCCCGAGGACGGCAATCACGCAATCTATCATCACGAGGTCCGGACCGCGCTCGAAGGGCTCGGCATCAACCTGACGCTCGCCGATCGCTACGACATATTGTTCGACAAGCCTCCGGTCGATTTCGTCTTCCCGCTTTTGAACCGCGGCGGCTTCCTCAACTCGGAGATGATGATTCCCCTTCTCTGCAACAAGCACCGCATCCCCTATATCGGCGGCAGCCCGATCCTGCGCGGCCTGGGCGACGACAAGCATCTCTCCAAGCTGGTCGCCGAGCGCGCGGGCGTGCCGACCGCGCCCTGGACCTGCTACCGCCGCGGCGCGCCGCTCGATCGCGATGCGCTGCCCCTCGCCGAGCGCTGGGTGATCAAGCCGAACGCGTCCTCGGCCTCCTGGGCGATCTCCGACGCCCGCGATTGGGCGACCGTCGCCGAAGCGGTGGCGGACATCCACAGCCAGGGCCACGACGCGATCGTCGAGCCCTATCTCGGCGGCTACGACGTCCAGATCGCCTTCATCACCGTCGATCGTCCGGTGATGCTGCCGATGCTGATCTACGAGCGCGAGGACACCCAGCGCCTGTGGACCTATTATGAGAAGCGCGACCTCATCCAGAATAACGAGAAATCGTCGCTGAAGCGGTTCGACGATCCCGAATGGGCGCCGATCATCGCCGATTTTTCGGCCAAAGTCGGGCGCGAGTTCGAGCCGTTCGATTATGGCCGGATCGAGTTCCGGCTCGATCGCGACAAAAGCGAGGTCAACTTCATCGAGATCAACCTCAACTGCAATCTCTGGTCCGAAAAGGTGATGGCCAAGGCGGCCGCCGCCGCCGGCCTCAGTCACGCCGAACTGCTCGAGACGATCCTCAGCGAAAGTATGCGGCGGCAGGGCTTGTTCGCCAATGCCGGCTGACGACCGCTTCACGATAATCATCCTCGCCGCCCAGCGCGACGGCGCGCTCGATCCGCTCGCGGCCGAGGCGGGCGTAACCCACAAGGCGCTGGTGCCGATCGGCGGCAAGCCGTTGCTGGCGCACGTGCTCGCCGCGCTCGACGGCGTCGCCGGCATCGACAGCGTGCGCATCTCGGTCGAGGAGGGCGCGCGCGAAGCGCTGAGCGGCATCGCCGAGGCGTCGGGATTGCCGGTCGCCTTTGCCGCGGCGGCCGGCAATATCGCCGACAGCGTCTACGCGGCCGCGGCGGGGGCGGCCGGTCCGATCGTCGTCACCACCGCCGACAATGTGCTGCTGACGCCGGGCGCCGTGCGCGAGGTCGCCGGCCGCCTGCTCGGCGGCGACGACGTCGTCGTCGCGCTGGCGCGCAAGGAGGACATCCTGGCGGCGCATCCCGAGGCGCAGCACAATTTCTACCGCTTCCGCGACGGCGGCTTTTCCAACTGCAACCTTTACGGCCTGTCGCCGCGCGGGCTGAAGCTCGCCGAGGCGTTTCGCAGTGGCGGCCAGTTTTTCAAGAACCCGCTGCGGATCGCCCGGACCTTCGGCTTCCTCAACCTGATCCTGATGCGCTACGGCCTGATCACGACCGAGCGGGCGATGCGGCGGCTGAGCGGGAAATTCGGGGTCAAGGCGTCGCGGGTGATCCTCGCCGACGGCGCTCACGCGGTCGACGTCGACAATGCGCGCACCTACGCGATCGCCGCCGAGCTCCTCGACAGGCGCGCCGCCTGAAGCTATTCCGGCCCCGCGCAAAGGGAAGAGCAGATGGCCGAGTTCAGGCTTCCGAAGAACAGCAGGATCAAGGGCAAGGGCCGCACCCACAAGGCGCCGGCGGGCGCGACGCGGACCCGCAGCTTTCGGGTCTACCGCTACGACCCCGACAGCGGCGAGAACCCCCGCTACGACATTTTCGAGGTCGATCTCGACGCGTGCGGCCCGATGGTCCTCGACGCCCTGATCAAGATCAAGTCGGAGCAGGACCCGACTCTCACCTTCCGCCGCTCGTGCCGCGAGGGGATTTGCGGCTCCTGCTCGATGAACATGGCCGGGACGAACGGCCTCGCCTGCACCACCGCGATCGAGGATATCAGCGGCGAGATCCGGATCACGCCCTTGCCGCACATGGACGTGATCAAGGATCTCGTCCCCGATTTCACCCACTTCTACGCCCAATATGCCTCGATCGAGCCCTGGCTGAAAACCAGGACGCCGACGCCGTCGGGCGCGGAACGGCTGCAGTCGCCCGAGGAGCGGGCCAGGCTGGACGGCCTCTACGAATGCATATTGTGCGCCTGCTGCTCGAGTTCGTGCCCGAGCTATTGGTGGAATTCGGACAGGTTCCTGGGGCCCGCGATCCTCTTGCAGGCCTATCGCTGGCTCGCCGACAGCCGCGACGAATATGCGCCCGAGCGGCTCGACGACCTCGAAGACCCGTTCCGCCTCTACCGCTGCCACACGATCATGAACTGCGCCAACGTCTGCCCCAAGGGCCTGAACCCCGCCAAGGCGATCGCCGAGACCAAGAAGCTGCTGCTGGAGCGGGCGGTATGACGCGAAGCGTCACCCCGGCCCAGGCCGGGATGACGGTGTAGGTCATGGACGTCCACCCCGCCATCCACCACGAGCCCGACCCCGACTTCCCCGGCTGGTGGACCTGGGACCTCGCCGACGACGGCAAGTTCCACGCGGTGGTCGGCAAGCTTCTCGTCCGCGCCGACGGGCCCGGGCGCGCGGTCTGCCGGATGTTTCCGGAGGAGCGCCATTCCAATCTTGGCGACATCATCCATGGCGGGGCGATCCTGACCTTTATCGACATGGCCTTGTTCGCCGGTGGGCGGCTCGCGGGCGCGGGCGTGATCCGCGCGGTCACGCTCGATCTCTCCACCCGCTTCCTCAGCCGGGGCCGGATCGGCGTGCCGCTCGATGCCGAGGTCGAGCTGCTGCGCGAGACCAAGCGGCTCGCCTTCTTCGCCGGCAGGGTCGTCCAGGAGGGCGAGCTGGTCGCGCATTTCACCGGCGCGCTGCGCAAGTCCAGCCAAGAGCCGTGACCGCAGTCCTCGAAGGCTATCGGGCGCTGGTCGCGGCGGGCGAGCTCAAGCCCGATCCCGATCAGGAGAAAGCGGTGGCGGCGCTCGATCGGCTGGCCGCGCGGCTGACGCGGAGCGGGCGCAAAGCCGGATTGCTCGGCTGGTTCGGCGATGGCGAGCCGCCGCCGGGCGGCGTCTATCTCTGGGGCGGAGTCGGGCGCGGCAAATCGATGCTGATGGACCTCGCCTTCGAGACCATCGCCTGCGCGCCCAAGCGCCGCGTCCACTTCCACGAATTCATGCTCGAGGTGCACGAGCGGCTGCGCGCCGAGCGGGTGAAGGAGGAGGGCGACCCGATCCTGCCGGTCGCCGAGGCGATCGCCGAGGACGCGAGGCTGCTCTGCTTCGACGAGATGGTGATCAACAACGCCGCCGACGCGATGATCCTCTCGCGGCTCTTCTCGCATTTGCTTGGAGAGGGCGTCACCGTCATCACCACGTCGAACCGGCCGCCGAGCGATCTCTACCTCGGCGGCCTCAACCGCGCGCTCTTCCTGCCCTTCATCGCGCTGATCGAGA
>DASQFO010000200.1:0-2919 GCA_035633095.1 Allosphingosinicella sp.
CACGACGTAATTCGGCTTAAAGAGATCAGTCCTGACAATGCGCTCTTTAAGGTATGGCTTTTCCACACGGATAAACTGTAGGAGCCGGTCAACGGCATGCAGCCTATTGAACTCTGGGATTGTAGTGGCCTTTGTTTTTTCTATGAGGTCGCGTTCTTCGATCGACAGATTGGAGAGGTTGGCGATGCAGCTAACGGTATCGCTGTCAAAATATTTCCGGCGCGTGTTGGGTCCATCAAAGACGATAATCGCCCCGTCAGCGCCGGTGTCTCTTGGGTCTTCATCAGTGGCGAAATAGAGGGCAACCAACGGATTTACTGTCACGTCTAACAAGCGCGTGGGCAACGCAAAATGCTGCATTCTCACTAGCTTATCGAACATCGACGTGTCCGTTGGGAACTCTGCTGGGTGCAACGATATAAGCTCTCTGACTAACTCATCCTCGTGCGCCGCCACCCCTAGATCAGGACGAAGGACCTGTGGGAGCACTTCCCAGTTCAGATTGGCTTGGCCTCGGAATGCCAAGAATCGATCGGGCGAACGCGCCCAATCTGTAAACAGGCGCACTCCACTGCTTACGTCGCGCACTTCATGAGCAACTTTTTTCGGATCCATCCCATGATGCTATGGCGGTTTGGGAGTCATTGCCAGCCAAACGGCCGATACACGGGGCCGCGTACCTGGAACCTCCTTGAGAGTAGATCGCCCACTCTTCCATAATAGGATTTGACCTGCTCCAAGCTGGCCGATGAAGCAGGCCCCCGAGTCGCGCGCCTTCGGGACGTCCCAGGTTCCGAGCGCAGGCTCGCTGGGGAGGGGTGACTCCTCCCGGACGTACTGTCAGCTTCGTCAACTTCGGCGCAGGCATCGCGCCGAACCCCGGACGTTCGCGGGTGCCGGGGCGCACGCTCAGACCGGGGTCCCTTCGCTCGTCCCGCTTCATGCGGAAGGTTCGGCCCCACATTTTTTCGCCCATGGGAGCCGAACCTTTGAACCTTTCGCGGCGATCCGCCGCGCCCGGACGGGCGGTTACCGGCCGAACAGCAGCCAGACGATGATGAGCACGATGATGAGGCCGCCGACGCTGATGCCCATGCGCATGTTCAATCTCCCTGCTGGGCGCAAGCCGGAGGGGCACCGCGCCGCCTCCGTTCCCCGCCGCTTTGTCCGCCGAAGCCTTGGCGGCGGCGGAAGTCAAGGAGGATTGCGCAAAGCTGAGAGTCGGTTCAAGTTCCACTGCTCAGGAGGGGCTGAATGAACGATCTGGGCCAGGCCGCCGTTTCGGCCGACAAGGCGCCGCGGACCGAGCGCGGGCGCAAGACCGTGCGCAAATTGCTCGAGGCGGCGGCGCTGGAATTCGGTCAGCGCGGCTATCACGAGGCGGCGATCACCGGCATCACCCAGCGCGCGGGCGTCGCGCTCGGCACGTTCTACACCTATTTCGAGAGCAAGGAGGAGCTGTTCCGCGCGCTCGTCCGCGACATGAGTCAAGCGACCCGCCAGCACGTCGCCGAGGCGGTCCGCGGCGCGCCGGACCGGCTCGCCGCCGAGCGCATCGGGCTTGCCGCCTTCATCGCCTTCACCCGGGCCCATCCCGAGCTCTACCGGATCATCGAGGAGGCGCAGTTCGTCGCCGAAGACGCCTATCGCGAGCATTATCTGACCTTCGTCGACGGCTACCGCCGCAACCTCGCCGCCGCCGCCGGCCGCGGCGAGATCGGGCAAGGCCCCGACGAGCTGCGCGCCTGGGCGCTGATCGGGATGAGCGTGTTCCTCGGCATGCGCTACGCGATCTGGGACAAGGACATGGATCCGGCCGAGGTTGCCGATCATGCCATCGACCTGGTCTCGGAGGGCCTCAGGAAAAGATGATCGCCGGCCTCCCCGATCTGACCGCCAAGCGCGCGGGGCTGACGCCGGAGCGGATCGCGCTCGAGGACGCGGCGACCGGCCGGACAATGACCTATAAGGCGCTCAACGAACGCGCCGCGCGCGCCGCCGGCCTTATGGCCGCGCACGGCGTGCGCGAGGGCGACCGCGTCGCCATCCTCACCCGCAACCGGATCGAGTTCTTCGAAACGCTGTTTGCTTGCGCGAAACTGGGCGCGATCCTGGTGCCGCTCAACTGGCGCATGCCGCCCGCCGAGCTCGACGGCCTGATCGCCGACGCAGAGCCGGTCTTGCTCTTCCACGGATCGGTGGAGGCGGCAGCCGCCGCGGCGCTCGCCGCCGCCCCGCCCGCGATCGACCTCGACCGCGGCTACGAGGCGCTGATCGCCGCCGCGGTCCCGGCCGCCGGGCGCGCACTGTGGCCCGCCGCCGCGACCTGGTACCTCATTTACACCTCGGGCACGACCGGCCGCCCCAAGGGCGTGATCTACACCTACCGGATGGCGCTCGCGAACCACGTCAATATCGGCGGCGCGATCGGCCTCACCGGGGCCGACACCCATGCCGCCTTCCTGCCTATCTTCCACACCGCCGGCATCAACCTCCACGCGCTCCCGACCCTGATCGCGGGCGGCCGCGTCATCGTCATGGACGGGTTCGACGCCGACGCGCTCGTCGCCCTCATCGAAGGGCGCCGCCTCGACACGGTCTTCGCGGTCCCGACCGTCTATCAGAGCCTGGCCGAGCATCCGCGCTTCGCCGCCGCGCCGCTTGGCCATGTCCGCCACTGGGGCTGCGGCGGCGCGCCGCTGCCCGACGCGCTCGCGCATCGCTGTCGCGAGCTCGGCGTCCGCGTCTGCAACGGCATGGGCATGGCCGAGACCGGCCCGACCGCCTTCCTCGTCGACCCCGCCGACGCCTGGGATCGGATCGGCTCGGTCGGCAAGCCGCAATTGCTGGTCAGCGCCCGCATCGTCGATGCCCGCGGCCGCGAAGTGCCCGAGGGCGAAGTCGGCGACCTCCATTTCG
>DASQFO010000201.1:0-2785 GCA_035633095.1 Allosphingosinicella sp.
AAATCGAGGCTGCCGGTCGCCTGGCCGCCGAGGCCGAGGCCCGGCGAAAAGGCGTTCAGCATCGAAAGGTCGAAGCCGTCGAGGCGCGACTGGATGATCAGCCCGTCGCCCCAGCGGCCGGCGAGCCGGATCCGGCCGCGCTCCAGCGCCACCGTCACCGGCGCGAGCCGCCAGGCGCCGGCCTCGCGGAAGATCTGCGCCGGCTCGGCGAAGCGGAAACCTATATTGTTGACATGGCCGGCCAAAGCGGCGCGGATCAGGTTCGGCTCCAGCGCGGCATTGGCGGCGACGCGGAACGGCACGCCGCGCCGCCCTTCGGCGAGCAATTGCGCCGTGCCGCTGCCGCCCTCAATGTTCACCCGCGCCCGCGCCCGCTCGATAATGAGGTCGCCGCTGCTCAAGCCCGCCAGCTGCGCGTCGCCGGTGATCGAGGGCTGGGGAGTCAGGATGATCGTGGCCTGGATGATGCCGCGCTGAATTATGATCGGAACGTCGCCCGGCGTGCGCGCCCCGTTGGCGGTGGCGGCGATGTCGAGCCGCTGGTAGCGTCCGGCTGAGCGTGCCCGCGAAGGGACCCGCGCGGGTCTGCACGAGGCGGCCGCGGAAATCGATCCCGGCGAAGGTCAGCCGCCGCACGTCGATCGTCATCGGGCCGCGATTGGAGAGGATCACGACGTCGGCGGAGAACGGCCCGTAGGCTGATTGCCCGGTCGCCTCGATCGCCCAGCCCTGCGCGGTGGCGCGGATGTTCGCGGTGACGTCGGTGAGGCCGAAGCCCGGCCTGGCCGCGACGAGCGCGATCCTGGGCGCGCGGGCCGAACCGGTGACGTGGACGATGAGCGGCCCGTAGGCGTCGCTGACGCCGTTCAGGCGCAGGTCGATCGCACCGTTGGGCCGGTAGACGCCGCCGCCGGAGGCGACGCGCAAGGCGGGCGCGGCGACGCGGATGTCGCGGATGCGGACGAGGCCCGAGGGCTCCATCGCG
The DNA here is from genome assembly GCA_035633095.1 of Allosphingosinicella sp. Taxonomy (GTDB): domain Bacteria; phylum Pseudomonadota; class Alphaproteobacteria; order Sphingomonadales; family Sphingomonadaceae; genus Allosphingosinicella. The sequence goes on from DASQFO010000201.1 coordinate 986, forward strand.
ATGCCGGCGGTGATGGTGCCGACACCGCCCAGAAGGTCGCGGACCATGGCGTTGTCGATCCGCCTGGTGCGCGCGGCGACGCGGCCGGTGAGGCCAAAGCCGGCCGGGCCCGAAATCATGTCGAGATTGGTGGTGACGTCGAACAGGCCGACGCCGGCGACCAGATAATTGTTCACCCGCCCCTGCAGCGCCGCGAGGTAGCGGCCCTGGGCGAGGTCGAAGGCAAGCGCGAGGCGCGCGTTCACCCGGTCGGAGCGGAGGATCAGATTGTCCGAGACCAGCCGGGTGCCGGCGACGCCGATCTCGCCGTTCATGGTGACGTTGACGAGGGTGCCGCCCGCGACCAGATCGAAGCCGCGGATGCGCGCCGCCCGCGCCGCGACCGGGATGACGATGTCCTCGGCGCGCACCCGGGCGCTGCCGGCCGCGCGGAGGCCCTCGACCGTGGCGCCGCCGAAGGCGAGGCTCGCCGCCTCGAGCCGGTAGGCGACGCCCGGCGTCGCGAACGGCCCGTTGAGGATCAAAGCGAGCCGGACGTCGCGGCCGGCAAGGTCGGCGGCGATCGCGCCGGGCTCGATCAGGCGGGCGGCGACGCGCAGATCCTGGAAGCGGTTCTGGCCGAGATCGACCAGTCCCTCGGCGGCGACCGCCGCGACGCGGCTGTTCATGCGCAGGCGGAGGTTGGCGCGGCGCTGCTCGAAACTGGTGACGAGGTTCATCTGGACGAGCGGCTGGGCGAGCCGCTGCGCGGGCCCGGCGACGATCAGGCCCGGGCGAAGCGGGCCGAGGAGGGTGAAGGTGCCGTCGCGCCCTGTGATCGCGAGATTTGCCAGCCCCTGCCCGCCCAGGACGGCGCGCGCGCGTCCCTGCCAGTTCGCCCAGTCGCCGCGGCCCGCGACATGGGCCGCGATCGCCTTGTCGGTCCCGAGCATGCCGGCGATGAAGCCGTCGCCGGGACCCTGAGCGAGCAGGCCGATGTCGAGCTTGTTTTCCTCGGGCACCGCGTCGAGCCTGAGCCGCAGCCGGTCGCCGCCGGCGAAGCCGGGCGCGCGCAATGTCCCGGCATCGAGCGCGAGCTCGGCGCGCCCTGACGCGATCTTCACCCGGCCGTCGAGCGACAGCACATGCCGGCGTCCGGTGATCGCGGGATCGATCAGCAACCGGCCGATCCTCAAACTGTCGACCTCGATATCGATGTCGGGCAGCAGCGGCGCATCGGGGTCGCCGGGCCGGAGCTCCGCCAGACGGCTCAGCCGCGCCTCGGGAATGGTGAGCGCGCGGATGTCGATATGGCTGCGGAGATAAGCCAAGGGCCGATAGTCGAGCACGGCCACCGGGGCGCGGAAGAAGGTGCCGCGCGGGTCGGCGAGCGAGAGATTGCGGAGCCGAAGCTCGCCGAACACCGAGCCTTCGATGCTCTCGACGTGGACCTGGAGCCCCGACACGGTCTCGAACGCGTTGATCTGGCGGACGAGGAAGCGCCGCCCCGGATCTGTGTTGAGCCAGAGCAGGAAGGCGGCGATGAGCGCCAGGAGCGTGGCGAAGACGATCCCCGTCCACTTGGCGATGGTCCAGCCCAGCGCGCGCCGCCGCACTACCACGGTCTCCGTCGCTTCGGGCGCCGCGGCCGCCATCAGAAGGCCTGCCCGATCGAGACGTAGACGTTGATCAGGGTCTCGCCCTGCCGCCGCCCGATCGGAGTCGCGACGTCGATCCGGACCGGACCGAAATTGGTATAGACGCGCCCGCCTATGCCGATTCCGAAGCGCATCGAATCGAATGTGGGATATTGGGCCTCGT
>DASQFO010000202.1:0-4513 GCA_035633095.1 Allosphingosinicella sp.
CTTCCTCGACAAGCTCGAGCTGCGCGAGGACATGGTTCGGGGCGCGGTGGCCGGCATCCCCGGCCCGGTCGGATCGCCGTTCACGATCACCGGCAACGCGCGCTCGCGGCGCATCGTAAACTCGCTCGCGATCAATTACTCGCCTTATGGCGGGGGCGTTTCCTATTTCGGCCGCACCGAGCTTTCGGTCTTCTGGGGGACGCGCTACGTCTCCGATCGCCTGGGCGCGGACGACATCAGGGGCTGGAGCAACGTCGTGGGCGCCGATATCCGGTTCGATCTCAATGACATGGCAGAGGTCGGCGGGGCCGCCACCGTCCGCCACGGCGTCGGCGGCAACGGCGTCGCTTTCTCGGCCGGCCCCAGCATCGGCATCAGGCCGTTCGACAATGGCTGGCTCAGCGTCGGCTGGAACGTCGTCGGCTTCCACGATCGCGATTTCAGTGAGGATCGCTACACGCGCAGCGGACCCTATGTGACGATGCGGATCAAGTTCGACCAGCTGAGCCTCGCCGCGCTCGGCCTGGGGCGCCGCTGATGCGTGCGCGGGTCATCCTCGCGGCGTTGCCGCTCATCCTCGCGAGCATGCCGGCCAAAGCGGCGTGCGACGCCAACAACACCTACAATTTCGCCTTTTCGAGCGTCGCCAACGCCTCGCTCAACTATGCCAACACCTACACCTACACCGCCACCAACCCGTTGGGCGCAACGCGCACCTTCACCGTCGCATTCGCGACCAACGGGTTGAGCTCGATCCAGGTCAATGGCGACAACATGCCCCAGATCAGCAACGACCTCACCACGAGCACGGGCGCCCAGACGCTGCAGATCGGCGGCATCTTCTCGGGCCGCACGGCCTTGATCATTTCGAACACGCGGACCGTCCGGACGACGCTGACCTTCGCCGTGCCGGTCCGCGACATCATCATCAATACCCACGATATCGACTATAATCTCAATCAGTTCCGCGACTGGCTCCACGTCACCGGCAGCAACGGCGCGGCGAACTATACGCCGGTCCTCACCGCGCCGGCGGGCAACAGCAACAGCGGTCCGCGCACGGCCGTGGGCTCTTCGGTGACCTTCGGGACGTTCGGCGCGCCCTACAACCTCACCACCTCGGAGGGCCTCGGCACCGGCGCGAGCAACAACACCGGCGTGACGACGGGAGATATCGTGATCAGCTTTCCGCAGCCGGTCACTTCGGTCGTCCTGCGCTACGGCAATTTCCCCTATCAGGCCGGCGAGAATTCGACCGGCCAGCAATTCTTCGGCATCTCGCGGGTCCGCTTCTGTCCGATGCCGGCGCTCGCGATCGCCAAGACGTCGGCGCCCTACATCGCGACCGCCGGATCGCCGGACCGCTTCAACGCGCCCGGCTCCGATGTCGCCTACGCGCTCACGGTCACCAACAGCGGCGGCAGCCCGGTGGATCTCAGCAGCCTGGTGCTGACCGACATTCTTCCAACCAGCATGACCTTCTACAATGGCGATTACGACGCCGCCGTGCCGGGCATGGGCCCGTTCCAGCTCACCGCCGGCACCAGCGGCGTCACCCTGCCGGCGGGCGGCCGCGCCTATTCCAACAATAATGGCGCGACCTATGCCTACGCGCCCGCCGCCGGCTACGACGCCAATGTCGACGCGGTGCGGCTGACGCCATCGGGGAGCATGGCCGCCAATTCGAGCTTCACGATCCGCTTTCGCGCGAGGATCAACTAGCTGTCGGCAACCCTCATGGCGAGGACCGCGGCTCGAAATCCGGAAATGGCGGAGACGGAGGGATTCGAACCCTCGGTAGGGGTAATCCCCCTACGGCGGTTTAGCAAACCGCTGGTTTCAGCCACTCACCCACGTCTCCGCAAAGCTGGCCCGGAGAGGCTATAATGTCCGCTCTTCAAAGTTCAACCGCCCCTTGGGACTCGCTTGGGCGCGGGATCGACTCGGCTCACCGCCGATTCATGGACGCGAAAGCTTTGCGCGCGCTAATTTGAGCGCGAGAGCGTGTGGGGGAGTTGCCATGCTGAAATCGTTCGTGAATCTCGCCGCCGCCGCGGCGGCAATCCTGGTTGCGGCGGCACCGGCCGCCGCGCAGATCCAGACCGTCGATCCCAACCAGGCCGACGCCTGGCGGGACGCGCCGGCGACCGCGCCCGAGGCGCAGGCTCCCGCGGATGCCGACGAATATACGCCGGTCGAAGAGCAGGAGCCGGCGGGCAGTGCCTACGAGACCTACGCCGCGCCACCGGCCGCGGCCGCGGCGCCCGGCACGACCGTGCCGCGCGAGGACGTGTTCTCGGCCGCGGAAGGCCTGTTCGGGCGCGGCGCCCGCGGCCTCGCCAACCTTCTCGAGGACATCCTGCGCGATCAGGGTGAGCCGACCGCCTATATCGCCGGTCAGGAAGCGGGCGCCGCGTTCATGGTCGGCGTCCGCTACGGCTCGGGCGTCATGCATCATCAGGTCGAGGGCGACCGCAACGTCTACTGGACCGGCCCGTCGATCGGCTTCGACGTCGGCGGCGACGTCAACAAGGTGTTCGTCCTCGTCTACAACCTCAACGACAGCCAGGGGCTGTTCCGGCGCTATCCGGGCGCCGAGGGGCGCGCCTATTTCGTCGGCGGCTTCTCCGCCACCTATTTGCGCGACGGCGACGTCGTGCTGATCCCGGTCCGCCTCGGCGGCGGGCTGAGGCTCGGCGCCAATGTCGGCTATATGAGCTTTTCCGAGCGCAACCGCTGGCTGCCTTTCTAGCCGGCGAGGCGCCAGGATAGAGTCTCCCCTGCCAGGAAGGGCACGACACGCGTCCCGGCCGCGGCCAAGGTCTCCGGGACCGTGACCGCGACACGCTCGAGCACCATCCGCCCCCCGTTGGGCGGCAGGCCGTAGAAGCTCGGCCCATTCAGGCAGGCGAACGCCTCCAGCCGGTCCAGCGCGCCTTCCTCCTCGAAGACCGTGGCGTAGGTTTCGAGCGCGAAGGCTGCGTTGAATATGCCCGCGCAGCCGCAGGCCGCCTCTTTGCGCTCCACTTCGTGCGGCGCGCTGTCGGTACCGAGGAAGAATTTCGCCGAGCCCGAAGTCGCGGCGCGGCGGACCGCCCGGCGGTGCCGCTCGCGCTTCGCCACGGGCAGGCAATAGGCATGCGGGCGGAGGCCGCCTTCGAAGATCGCGTTGCGGTTGATGACGAGATGGTGCGGGGTGATTGTCGCCGCGATGTTCGGCCCCGCCCCCTCGACCAAGGCGACCGCCTCGGCCGTCGTGATGTGCTCGAAGACGATCTTCAGCGCCGGGAAATCCCGGATGAGTCCGCCGAGGACGCGTTCGATGAACACGGCCTCGCGGTCGAAGATGTCGACTTGCGGATCGGTGACCTCGCCATGGACGAGCAAGGGCATGCCGGCCCGCTGCATCGCCTCCAGCGCCGGGGCGAGGGTGGCGACGTCGGTGACGCCCTGGGCGCTGTTGGTCGTGGCATGGGCGGGATAGAGCTTCGCGGCCGCCCAGACGCCGCTTTCGAACCCTCGCGCAATCTCCGCCGCGTCGGCATGGTCGGTGAGGTAGCACGTCATCAGCGGGGTGAAATCGCTCCCCTCCGGCACCGCCGCCAGGATGCGCCGCCGATAGGCCTCCGCCGCGGCGGCATCGGTGACGGGCGGGTCGAGGTTCGGCATCACGATCGCGCGCGCAAATTGGCGCGCGGTATGGCCGGCGACGGCCTCGAGCATGTCGCCGTCGCGCAGATGGACGTGCCAGTCGTCGGGGCGGCGGATGACGAGACGGGTTGGATCGGTCACGCACTCTCCCTAACTGGTGACCATGGCCGGGACCACCCTCGTCGATCGCGCCCTCATCCGCCTGTCGGGCCAGGACGTCCGCGGCTTCCTGCAGGGGCTGGTGACCAACGACATGGATGCGCTGGCGTCTGAGCGGCCGCTTTGGGCCGGGCTGCTGACCGCGCAGGGCAAGGCTTTGTTCGATTTCATCCTCTGGGCGGTGGGCGACGACGTGCTGATCGACTGCGAGCGCGAGGCGGCCGGCGATCTCGCGCGCCGTCTCACTCTCTATCGGCTGCGCCGCCCGATCCAAATCGCACGCGAGGAAGCGCTTTGCGTCCACTGGGTCCCCGACGGCAGCGAAGGTGGCTCCGACCCGCGCCTCGCCGCGCTCGGCCGCCGCTGGCTCGCGCCTGAAAACGGCGCCGGCGGCGAGGGCTGGCTCAGGCACCGCCTTTCGCTTGGTGTGACCGAAGGTTTGGTCGAACTGGGCTCGGACAAAACGCTCTGGCTCGAATGCAACGCGGCGGAACTCAACGGCGTCAGCTTCGACAAGGGCTGCTATGTCGGCCAGGAGAATACCGCGCGGATGAACTGGCGCAACAAGGTCGGCCGCCGCCTCGTCGTTGTGCCCGCGGACGCACCGGGCCCGCGGACGCGGGTCCATTATCCGGACCTGGGCCTCGCGGTCGAGCATCGCCGCATCGACGATCTCGACGGCGCGATCGTCCCGGATTGGCTT
>DASQFO010000203.1:0-1744 GCA_035633095.1 Allosphingosinicella sp.
TGATAAGCGATACAATGCCGAAGCCTCCTAGAATCCCCAAACCGCCAGGGCTTCCGTAATATGGACCGAGGCCTCCTCCGTAATTCGGCCTCCGTCCCGATTCGGCTAGAACATAAACAAGCGCCAGGAGCGCAAGGCCGGAAAAAATATAATAAACTACACCAAGAAATCTCAGCATGTCCCCCCTTGCTTAGGCTAGACTCACCGCATAACCGAACTTTGATTGACATGCGAAGGTTAGGTTGCACGTTGCTGATCTGAGCAGTCGTACGCGTCGGCGTGCAGGTAGCTTTACAAGCGCTGCGATTCGGGGGCTTATTGACCGTCCCGGACGACTCGTACCGGGCAAGGGGGACTATCCATGCGCATGATCCTGGCGACCGCTTCGCTCGTTGTGCTTGCCGCGTGCGGCGGCGGCGCATCCAACAATGCGGCCGGCAACGGCGCGGCGCCGGCGGAAGGTGCCAATGCGGCGGGCCCGGCTCCCGCCGCTGCGGCCAATCCGCAGCGAGAGAGAGAGATGCGCGCATGCGACCGCGACGTGCGCGGCGAGCTGCCGGCCGGCACTGACATCAACGCCTTTTGCAACTGCGCGGTCGACAAGATGGCCCAAAATGGCGGCAACGAGCGCCCGGCGATGAACGAATGCGCCGCGCAGATGGGCATCCGGCCGCAGGGCGAATAGAAGCGCCGCGCAGCTTGTTTCCAGCGCGTCGCCAAAGGTGTAGCATCTCCCTCTGAACAGGGAGGAACGCATGGTCCGCGTCATCTGGGGTTCGTTCGTCGCGGCGATCGCGATGTTCATCATCGGCTTCATTTTTTATGGGCCACTGGGCCTCAAGACCCTGGCGACCAAAAGCGTCGACGACGCGCCGGCCCTCGCCATCCAGCAGGTGCTGAAGGCGAACCTGCCGCAGACCGGCACCTATATGATCCCCAATGACACGCGCTCCGGCGGCCAGACGGCGATGTACGGCAACGGCCCGATCGCCACCGTCCACTATAATAGCAGCGGCTTCGTGGCGGCCCTCGATCCGGCGACGATCGGCAAGGGCTTCGTGTTCAATTTCGCAATCGCCTTGCTCATCGGCCTGGCCTTGATCGGCATAGACGGGAGGGTGACGGATTTCGGATCGCGGGCGCGGGTCGCGGCGATCGTCGGCATAGCGGGGTCGGCCTTCGTCCACCTCGCCGAGCCGCTTTATTATCATCACGACTGGCCGCATTTCCTCTACGCCTTCATCGCCGACGGGCTGATGCTGGCGGCGGCCGGCGTGATCGTCGCCTGGTTCCTGAAGCCGCCGCCAGAGGCCCAGGCGGCGGCGAGGACCGAGGCGCGCGAGGAAGCCTAGAGCAGGCTGAGGAACCGCGCGGCGGCCGCGAAATCGGCGCGGCGGCCGGCGAGCGCCAAAGCGGCGTCCGGGTCCTCGCCCCATTGCTCGGCCTGCCATTGCTCGTCGAGCGTCCCGGCGGCAAAGGCCGGCTCGAGGCCGATCGCGCCTTCGGCCAGCGCCAGCGCGACGATCAGCGAGCCCGAGACGGTGACCAGCGGCGAGAGGCCGGCCAGCTCGAACGGGCCCCGCGCAGCCAAGGCGGCGGCGAGCCGCTCGACGGTTTCGGCCGGCTGCTTCTTGTGGAGGATGCCGGTGACGATCTCGAACGCGACGTCGTAGCGCGCTTTCGCCCAGGCGAGGATCGGATCCCAGGAAGTGGCCTGGCGGGCGACGAGCGGCGCCGGGCCCTC
>DASQFO010000204.1:0-2384 GCA_035633095.1 Allosphingosinicella sp.
CGACGCGACGTCATCTACGCCTGACCCCCCTGATCAGGGCCGCAAAACTACCATGGATTCGCCAATTGTGAACCATAAGTGTTCAGCACGTGTCCGCAGCCGGGATTTCGCCCGGCCGCGCGGCGACCAGGCGCCTCGCAAGATCGGCCGGATGGCCGGCCCGGAGCATGGCCGCGAACGCCTTGTCGCGCGCCGGCCGGTCGCCCTCGACGGCCGCGAACGGCCCGATCCGCTTGCGCTCGGCGAAGCGCAAGGCGGCCTGCCAGGCGCCATCGCGCGCCGTCGCCCGGGCGTCGATCGCATCCGCCTCCTCGATCCCGGCGGCGCGCAACGCTTCACCGACCCGGCGCGCGCCGTAGCCGCGCCGGCCGAGAGCGGCGGCGCGGGCGGCGGCGAAGGCGCGGTCGTCGACATAGCCAAGAGCCGCCATCCGCTCGACCAATACCTCGACCTGCGGCTCGCCGCTCCCGGTCCAGCCGCGTTCGCGCAGCTTCCTTGCGAGATAGGCGCGCAATCGGGCGCGGGTCGTGGCATAGCGCCCGGCATAGGAGAGCGCGGCCTGTTCGAGCCCCGGCGCGTCGAGCGGCCGCCTCACCCTTCTGCCACGATCCTTGGTCACCGCCATGTTTGTGCCACAGTCGAGCCGGATTATGAACGCGCCTCGTCTCGTAGAGCGGGGGCTGAACTTGAGATTCGGGACTCCTGCGGGTCCCAACAAAGAGGATTCAGCCGAACGTGCCTGATCTCGACGGCAAGGACGCGGTGCCCGAGGCGCTTGTCCCCACCCCCACCGACGACGCCCTGCCGCGGCGTTACGCCGATTTCGGCACCATGTGCGAGGCGCTCGATTATGCGGCGCGAAGCAAGCGGGGGCTCAATTTCCACGATCACCGCGCCCGCCTGGTCCGCGCCTATCCGTTCGCCGAGCTGCGTGCCGATGCGCTGGCCGACGCGCACCGGCTGATCGCGCGCGGGGCGAAGCCGGGCGACAGGATCGCCCTTATCGCCGAGACCGCGCCCGAATTCGTCGCCTTGTTCTTCGGCGCGCTCTATGCCGGCGCGTGGCCGGTGCCGCTGCCGCTGCCGACCTCGTTCGGCGGCCGCGATTCCTATGTCGACCAGCTGGCGACCCAACTCAGCAGCTCCGACCCACGGCTGATCTTCTACCCGCCCGAGCTGGCCGCCATGGCGGCCGAGGCGGCCCAGGCGGCCGGCATCGAGTGGATTGATTGGGTGGCTTTCCAAGCTTCCGAAGCACTCGAAACGGCGCTCCCCGAGGCGAAACCCGAAGACATTGCCTATCTGCAATATTCGAGCGGTTCGACGCGATTTCCGCACGGCGTCATGGTCACCCACAAGGCCCTGCTCAGCAATCTCGCCGCGCATGCCCACTGCATGAAGATCGGTCCTGGCGACCGCGGCATCTCCTGGCTGCCTTACTATCACGACATGGGCCTGGTCGGCTGCATGCTGTCGATCGTCGCCAACCAGATGTCGGCCGATTATCTCAAGACCGAGGATTTCGCACGCCGCCCGCTCGCCTGGCTCGACCTGATCAGCCGCCACGAGGGCACAGCGATGAGCTATTCGCCGACCTTCGGCTACGACATTTGCGCGCGCCGCGTGTCGAGCCAGATCGACGTCGCCGAACGCTTCGACCTGTCGCGCTGGCGGGTTGCCGGCAACGGCGCGGACATGATCCGCCCCGACGTCATGCAGGCCTTCGTCGACGCCTTCGCGCCCGCCGGCTTCGACGCGAAATGCTTCCTGCCGAGCTACGGCCTCGCGGAGGCGACGCTCGCGGTCTCGGTCATGCCCCCGGGCGAAGGCATCGTCGTCGAGCTGGTCGAGGAAACGCTGCTCGCCGGCGGCGGCCCGGGCGAGCGCGACCGGCCGCAACGCTACCGCTCGGTGGTCAATTGCGGGTGCCCGATACGCGGGATGGAGGTCGCGATCCGCGGTGACGACGGCAGCATTTTGGGCGAGCGCGAGATCGGCCGGGTGCTGTGCCGCGGCTCCTCGGTCATGGCCGGCTATTTCCGCGACGAGGAGGCGACCCGCGCCTGCCTCGACGCCGACGGCTGGCTCGACACCGGGGACATGGGATATTTGAGCGATTCCTATCTCTACATCGTCGGCCGCGCCAAGGACATGATCATCATCAACGGCAAGAACCACTGGCCGCAGGACATCGAATGGGCGGTGGAGCAATTGCCGGGCTTCAAGGCGGGCGACATAGCCGCCTTCTCGATCACGACTCCCGGAGGCGAGGAAACCCCCGCCGTCCTCGTCCAGTGCCGCACGTCGGACGATAGCGAACGCGGCCGGCTGCGCGACGTGATCCGCGAGCGGGTTCGCGCGATCACCGGCATCAATTGCGTGAT
>DASQFO010000205.1:0-2724 GCA_035633095.1 Allosphingosinicella sp.
CGGGCGGTGACCGGGCCGCGCGCCGATCTTGCGGGCTTCTGGCTCGCCTGGCTCGCGCGCCGGCCCGCCTGACCCATTCGAGAACGGGAGACTTTCGATGACAATTTCCAGGGCCGTGCTGGCGGCGACCTTGATCGCGGGAGGCACGCTTGAAGCGGCGACCGCCGCCGCGCAGAGCCCGCTCGAGTCGCTGCGCCGGCAGCAGCAGGGGCAACGCGGGCAACGCGAGCAAAGCGAGGAGGGGGAGCAGGTGCAGCGTCAGGAAGCGCGGATCCCGAACCTCAGCCGCGAGGAGAGCCGGGCGATCCTGCCGCTCCTCGAGGCGGTTCGGGCCGCGAACTGGACGGCGGCGAACGCCGGTTTGCCCGCGGCCCAGGCCGGCGCGCGGAGCCCGGGCGCCCGCTATCTGGTCGGCCAGCTGATGCTCGAGATCGGCCGGGGCACCCAGAGCCAGCAGATCCAGTCCCAGGCGGTGGACGCCATGATCGCGAGCGGCGGCGCGCCCGCCGACGTTCTGCCCAATCTGGTCGCCGCCCAGGCCGGCTTCGCGCTCCAGGGGAACAACGTCGCCACGGCCGAAGCGCCGCTGACGCGCCTGCTCGAGCTCGATCCCAACAATGTCGATCGGATTCGGCAGCTCGCTCTGGTCAAGGTTCACCTCAACAAGCGTCCCGAAGCCCTGGTGCTTTTCCGGCGCGCGCTTCAGCTCAGCGAGGCGGGCGGCCAGCGGGCGCCCGAGGATCTGCATCGGGCCGCGCTGGCGGCCGCCTACGAGGGCCGAATGCTGCAGCCCTCGCTGGAATTGTCGCGCGCCATGGTCAGGGCTTATCCGAGCGCCGAAAATTGGCGCTCGGCGCTGGCCATCTATAGCGAGCTTGGCGGCTTGGAGGCCGGCGTGAAGCTCGATCTCAGGCGGCTGATGCGCGCCGCCGGCGCGCTCGCCGGCGAGCGCGACTATTATGAATATGCCGAGTCAGTGAACCGCGCCGGCCTGCCCGCCGAAGCCAAGGCGGTGCTCGATGAAGCGCTGGGCCGCAACGTGTTCACCACCGGTCTCGGCGCGGCGCGCGCGCTGCTCGCTTTGGCCACCAGGCGAGTCCCCGAGGACCGGGCCGCGCTCCCCGGCCTGAAGACACGTGCGCTGGCCGGCAGCAGCGGCCTGGACGCGCGAACCGCGGGCGATGTTTATTACGGATACGGCCAATATGCCGAGGCGGCCGGGCTGTATCGCGCCGCGCTGCAGAAAGGCGGCGATGACGCGAATCTGATCAACACGCGCCTCGGCGCGGCGCTCGCCCAAGCGGGTCAGCGCGCCGAGGCCGAAGCGGCGTTGCGCGCCGTCACCGGCGCCCGGGCGGAACTCGCACAATTCTGGCTGCTCTGGCTGTCCACCCGGAGCTGATACGCCGCGCTGAATGGGGACAGTCACGAATGACTGTCTCCCTCGCCGTCCCACTTTGCGACGCGCCGAAGATGGCGCTTCCTTGGCTCGGCCGCGCCTAGTACCGGTTGGCGATGCGCTTCGACGACATGATCGCGACCGTGCTGGCGCAGCCCTCCGATCGTCCGGACCGGCTGACCGCGATATGGCGCCAGCTCGTCGATCTGCTCGCCCAGCGCCGTCCGGGCAACGATCAAGGCGACGTCGAGCGCGCTTACGCCTTGCTCCGCGCAACCCGCGGCTCGGTCGATCCCGCGGTCCGGCAGCAGGCGGCGCGCGCGCTTGCCGGCCGCGACGTCGATCCGGAGCTGCTTGCCTTCTTCACCGAGGACAGCGCGTCGGTCGCGGCACCATTGATCGCGGCGGCGCGGCTCGACCCCGAGGCCTGGATCGCGCTGTTGCCGAGGCTGGGCCCGGCGGCGCGCGCGCTGCTCCGCCACCGCGACGACCTCGACCCGCAAGTCCGCCACGCACTGGCGGCGTTCGGCTCAAGCGACTTCGTCCTCGAAGGCGCGATTGCGGCGGCCGGCGAGATCGTCGAGAGCGAATCGCAGATTCGCGAGCTGGTGGCCCGGATCGAAGCCTATCGCAAGCAACGGGACGGCGCGCATCCGGCGCCGGAGAGGGTGCGGGCGGCGGATCTCGCGCCGGTCGAAGGCTTCCGCTGGGAGACCGGGACCGACGGCATATTGGTCTGGATCGAAGGCGCGCCGCGCGGCCCGCTGGTCGGACAGAGCATCGCCTGGATCGCGGGGCCGGGCCAATATGGCGTCGACGGCCAGGCGGCCGGGGGCTTTGAGAAGCGCGCGCCGTTCCGCGACGCCCGCTTCAGCGCCGCCGGCGACGGCCCCGCCTCGGGCGACTGGCGGATTTCGGGCATCCCTTTCTTCGATCCCGTCAGCGGCGGCTTCCTTGGCTATCGCGGCACCGCGCGGCGGCCGCGGCCCGACGAGATCGCCCGCGCCGCCGCCGAGGCGCCCCACCCGTCGGGGGTCTTCGGCACCCATTTTCCGGCCGATTCGCTGCGCCAGCTGATTCACGAGCTGCGCACGCCCCTGAACGCGATCATCGGCTTCGCCGAGATGATCGAGGGCCAGTATATGGGGCCGGCGGCGGCGCCCTATCGCGGCCGCGCCGCGGCGATCGTGGAGCAGGCCCGGGGCCTGCTCGGCGCGGTCGACGATCTCGACACCGCGGCGCGGATCGAGAGCAAGCGGCTCGAGCTCGACGAAAGCGCGGTCGACGCGGTCGCCTTGCTGTGCCGCCTCCATTTGTCCTACGCG
>DASQFO010000206.1:0-7323 GCA_035633095.1 Allosphingosinicella sp.
GACGCTAGGGGACAGTCACCTCGTGACTGTCCCCATTCCCGCCGATGCTAGATGCCCGAGAGCTCGACGTCCTCGGTCTCGCCGACGCCGCCGTCGACGCTGCCGTCGCCGTTCATCGCGGTTTCGGCGCTGGCGCCTTCGACCGGCTCATAGGGGCCGCCCATGGCGGTCGCGCTGGGCGCCTTGCCGTCGGCGAGGCCGCCGGTCGGCTGGTTCCAGTTGGCAAGCGCCGTGCGAACGCCGGGCTCGTAGAGCTGGATGCAGCTGTCGTCGCCGGGCCCGGGACGGCACGCCGGGTAGTTCTGCGCCGCCTGACGCGGGGCCGGATCGATGGCCGCGATTGTCGTGGCGTCCGCCGCCGGGGCCGGGCCGCCGATGCCGTCCGTGCGAGTATCGGCAATGCCGACGTCCGCCGCTTCCGGATCGGCCGTTTCGGGGACCGCCGTATCGGGGACGGCCATATCGGGATCGGCGACCTTGGCGACCGCGATTTCGGGAACGGCCGTATCGGGTTTCACGGCGAGGTCCAGGTTCGGGTCGGCCGCCGTCGGCGCGGTCTGCTCCCAGGTGGGTTCGACGCCCGGATCGGTCTTGGGCGCCCAGGCAAGAGCGGACGCGCTGGTGAGCAGCGCCGCCGCTGCGAGATAATGAAGCTTCATGTCGGTCTCCGTGGCTGCCGGGCGGCCGTATCGCGCCGCCGGGCATGAGCCCCCAAATGCTCGCACCTTCGTGGGTGCAGTACGACCAATGAACGGGGCAGCGCGGCTTTCTATCCCTCGCCGCTCTCGGCCGGTCAGAAGTTACCGTCGATCCGCCGCACATAGCCGCCGGAGCCCGCGGCGAAGCCGGCGGCGGCGAGGCGGCCCTGCGCCATGGGGTCGGTGGGGCGGACCAGGAGGTCGATCCGCCAGCGCCCGTCGGCCTCGAAGCGCAGGTTCAATTGCTCCATCCCGGTCTGGCTGGCGAGCGGGATGAGCAAAGCGCCCTCGGCGCAACGCGCGCTGCCGCTGAGGCCGGACGAAAGCAGCAGTCCCGCGAGATCGCCGGAGAGGCCGGCGCGAACCTCGCCCTCGGCATGGTCGCAAAGGCCGCCGGCGAAATGCGCGCTGAAATCGTCGAGGTCGAGCGTGGCGAGCGGCAGCGGCGCGAACAGCGCGCCGAGCCGGAGCTGGCCGCTCAGATCGTCGAGGCCGAAGCCGTGGCGCGAGACCGTTACCGCGCCTTCGAAGCGGCCGTCGGCCTCGTCGCGGCTCAGCGACAGGCGCGCGCGGCCGAGGAAGAGGGGCAGCAGGTTGAGGCGCGCATTGATGTCGCCCAATGGGACCGCGCCGAACTGCGCCTCCTTGAGCGCGCCGGACCACAGGCTGCCGCTCGCCTCGCGCGCGGCGAGGCCGCGGCCATTGAGCGCGAACCAGCCGGCGGCGACGCGGAGCGGCAGAAGGGCGATAAGGGCGAAAGCGAGCGCCGCGACGAAGAAGACGGTGCGGCGGAGCGGCAGCCGGATTCGCATCAGCGGCCTCTCGCCCGCAGAGTCGCCTCGGCGGACAAGGTACGGTCGGAATTGGCCTGCGCGCGGAAGCGCTCGACGATGAGGCCGCTGCGCTCGAGCCCGGCGAGCCAGCCGAACAGGGCCTGCGGACGGGCGGCGCCGATGGCGATGGTGGCGCGGGCCGGCCCCTGCGCCGCGATCCGCGCGCCGGTGAAGCCCGCTTCGGTGGCGGTCCGACCGATCAGGCTGTCGACCGGCAGCGTCGCGATCACGCCCGCGGACCCCGTCGCTGCGCCGGCGCGCGCTCGCGCCTCGGCCAGGGCGACCACGGCGATGCCGTGACGCGTCCGGGCCGCATCGAGCGCGTCCGAGAGGGGCCTGATCACCAGCAGCCAGGCGAGCACCAGCCCGGCGAGCGCGAACATCACCATGAGCAGCCTTTGCTCGCGCGTGCTGCGCGCCCGCCACCATAAGGAGAGGCTGTCGATCATGCCGGCCGCAGCACCAGCTCGGCGCTCGGGCGCGGCCCGCCGCTCTGCAGCCCGCCGGTCTCGACCGCGACCCCGCTCGCCTCGACATGGCGGCGAAGAATAGCGAGCGTGGCCGGGCTGTCGACCTGGACGATCGCCGACAGGCTGCCGTCGCGGCGGTAGTCGATGCGGGTCAGCTCGACGTTGGGGATGGCGCGGACAGAATCGAACAGGATCGAGGCCAAGGGCGCGAATCCGGGCCCCGTATCGCCGCCCGCGGGCGCAAAAGCCCCGATCCGGGCCGCCTCGGCCTCGAGCCGGTCGGCGGCGAAGGCGTAGCGCATGATCGTCGCGACCTGGAGGACGAGCGTCGCCGCGATCAGCGCCAGCGCGAGCAGGACGACCCGGCGGACTCTGCTCCTGTCGACCCGCCACTGGCGGCGCCTCGCGAACGCGCCCTGGCGCAGGTTGATGACGGGCGCGGCGAGCGCCTCCCCGAGCCCGGCCTCGAACGCCTCCTCGCCGATCGCCAGCACCGGCGCGTCGCCGACCAGCAGGGCGGCAAGCTCGGTCTCGACGCTGAACGCCGCCGCCTCGCCCCGGTAGTCGGGGACGGCCCCGACGTCGCGCCGGACCAGCCCTTCGGCCGGCGGCAGCAGCAGGAACGGCGAGGGAAGGACGATATCGGGGTCCGTTGCGACCCATTCCGCCATCCGCGCATTGGGCGCGAGCGCCACCGGCGTCAGCCCGCGCTCGGTGCGGCCGATCGCGACATGCATGTCGGCGAGCGCTTCAGCGCTGGCATCGGCGAGCATCAGCCGCGCTGCCGCTGCCGCCTGCGCCGGGGCGAGGCCTTCGGCGAGGTCGAGCCAGTGGATTGCGACCTCGCTGCCCGGCACCACCAGCACACGCGTGGCGCTGCCGTCCCCGACCCTTCGCCATTCCGCGCCGTCGAACTCCCAGAGGGTCGAGGGGGGATCGTCAGTTGGCGATGTCTGCATTTTCTCCGGACCCGCCCTCGCGGCCGTCGGCGCCCCAGGTCGCGATCGTGAACGGCCGCCCGCCCTCGCCCGGCGCGCTGTAGCGATAGGGGTGGTTCCAGGGATCGTCGGGCAGCCGCCTTATATACTCGCCGGCGACCAGCGCCTGCAGCCCTTCCTCGCTGGTCGGGTAGCGCTGGTTGTCGAGCCGGTACATCTCGACGCCCTGCTCCAGGGTGGCGATGTCGGCGCGCGCCTTGGTCACCGCCGCGCGGTCGGCGGCGGGCATGACGTTGAGGATGACGATGGTCGCCAGCAAGCCGATGATGACCAGCACCACCATGAGCTCGACGAGCGTGAAGCCACGCTCGTCACCCCGCCCCTTTTCGTCACCCCAGCGAAGGCTGGGGTCCAAGCGGCGTCCGCGCAGTATCCGAAGTCCGCTTGGATTCCAGCCTTCGCTGGAATGACGGATCAGGGAGCCAAAGGTCCGCATCAATATCCTCCCGCGAGGGTTTCGAGTTGCAGGATCGGGAGCAGGATCGACAGCACGATCAAGGCCACGATCGCCCCCATGACGATGATGATCGCGGGCTCGAGCAGCGACAGCGCCGTCGTCGTGAACGCGTCGAACTCGCGGTCGAGATAGTCGGCGGCGCGCTCGAGCATGACGTCGAGCTTGCCCGAGGCTTCGCCGGAAGCGGCGAGATAGACGAGCAGAGGCGGGAAAATGCCCACCCGCTTGAGCGCGCCCGAGAGGCTGCCGCCGATCCGCACCTGCTCGGCGATGTCGGCGGAGGCGGCGCGCAGCACCCTGTTGTGGACCGTGCCGGTGGTCAGCTTCAGCCCTTCGAGCAGAGGCAGCCGGCTCGCGACCATGGTCGAGAGCGTCCGCGCCATCCGCGCCGCGTGAAGATCGCGGATCAGCCGGCCGATCAAGGGGAGGCGGAGCAGCGTACGATCGAACTTCATCCTGATCCCCTCGTCCTGCAGCGCCCGCCCGGCGCCAAGCACGGCAAGGGCGATCAGGATCAGCAGCGCCCACCACCAGGCGGCGAGGAAGTCCGAAAGGCCGATGACCACGCGGGTGAGGAAGGGCAAGGATTGTCCGACATCCTCGAACTGCTCGACCACCTTGGGCACGACGAAGATCATCAGCGCGAACACCACGAACGTCGCGAAGACGGCGAGGATGATCGGATAAGCCAGCGTCGAGAGCACCTTGCCGCGCACCTGCGCCTGGCGTTCGAGCAAATTCGCCAGCCGCTCCAATATCTGCGGCAGCGTGCCCGAGGCCTCGCCCGCGGCGACCATCGCCCGGTAGAGCGCCGGGAAGCTCGCCGGCTCGCGCCCCATCGCGTCGGACAGGCGCCGGCCCTCGATCACCCCCGAATGGACGTTGCCCAGGATCCGCCGCACCTCCTCGCGCTCGGACTGGCGCGAGACGGTGCGCAGCGCCTCCTCGAGCGGACTGACCGTCACCAGGGTGGCGAGCTGGCGGGTGAACAAGGTGAGCTGCTTGGCGCCAAGCTTCTTGCGCGCGATCAGGCCGCGCGACAGCAAGGGCGGCGCCGCGCCCTCGGCCGCCTGTTCGATGCGGACGACGTAGAGCTTGCGCGAGGTCAGCTGGTCGCGCGCGGCCTCGCTGGTTTCGGCGCGGACCGACCCGCGCCGCTCGCGGCCGGCGGTATCGAGCCCGACATAGGCGAAATCAGGCATCGGCCGCCTCGTGGCGCGAAACCCGCACCGCTTCCTCGGGGCTGGTGACGCCGGCGAGCACCAGCGCCCGCGCGGCCGCGGCGAGGGTGTCGCTGTCGCGGAAGGCGCGCGCGGCGATCGCGACCTCGTCGGCGCCGTTGTTGATCAGCCTGCGAATCTCGTCGTCGACCTTGACCGCTTCGAACAGGCCGACGCGGCCTCTATATCCGCTCTGGCCGCATGCCGCGCAGCCCTTGGGCTCGTGGACGATGGTGCCGGGAGCAAGGCCGAGCAACGCCGACAGGCTGCCCGTCGCCTCGACCGGCGCGCGGCACTCCGGACAGAGCCGCCGGACCAGCCGCTGTGCCAGCACCGCGCGCACCGTCGAGGCGATCAGGAACGGCTCGACCTTCATGTCGCGAAGCCGCGTGATCGCGCCGACCGCGTCGTTGGTGTGGACGGTCGAAAGCACGATATGCCCGGTCAGCGCCGACTGGACGGCGATGTCCGCCGTCTCGCGGTCGCGGATCTCGCCGACCATGACCACGTCGGGGTCCTGCCTCAGGATCGCGCGCAGGCCGGCGGCGAAGGTCAGGCCGACCTGCGGGTTGATCTGGGTCTGGCCGACGCCTTCCACCGCATATTCGACCGGGTCCTCGACGGTCAGGATGTTGCGGGTGCCGTCGTTGAGCAATTTCAACCCGGCATAGAGCGTCGTCGTCTTGCCGGAGCCGGTCGGGCCGGTGACGAGGACGATGCCGTTGGGCTCGGAAAGCGCGTCGCGGAACAGGTGCTTCACCGCCTCGGCCATGCCGAGCATGTCGAGGTCGATGCCGGCATTCTCCTTGTCGAGGATGCGCAGCACGACGCGCTCGCCGGCGCTGCTCGGCAGCGTCGAGACGCGCACGTCGATCAGCTTGCCGCCGAGCGTCAGCCCGATCCGCCCGTCCTGCGGCAGGCGGCGTTCGGCGATGTCCAGTCGCGCCATCACCTTGACCCGGCTGACCACGACCGGGGCGACGTGCGGCGGCATCCGCAGAGTCTCGCGCAGCACGCCGTCGATCCGCATCCTGACGACGAGGCCGGTCTCGTAGGGCTCGATATGGATGTCGGAGACGCCCTGGCGCGCCGCGTCGGCGATGATCCCGTTGATCAGGCGGATCGCGGGCGCGTCGTCGGACGTGTCGAGCAAATCCTCGGCGCTCGGCAGCGCCGCGGCGATGTGGCCGAGATCGTCGTCGAAGCCGAGCGACCCGGCCGCGTCCGCCGCCGCCTCGGTGCCCGAGGGATAGAGGTCCGACAACAGCCGGTCGAAGGCGGGGCCGTCGACCTGGTGGACGCCGAACGGCCGGGCGAGGAAGCGGCGCAGCTCGATCAGCGCCTTCGGGTCGGCGCCCTCGCGCATGGCGACGTCGAGCCCGCCCTCTTCGCTTTCCGCCGTCGGCAGCAGACCGTGGCGCCGGGCGAAGGCGTACGGAATTTTCATTGCGGGGTCACGACTTGGTCGGAGGGCTGCGGCCCGTCGGGCGTGCCCGGCGGCACGGTGCCGAGATAGTCGCGGACCAGCTCGTCGAGCGTCGGCTCGCGGTTCGGATTGGCGAGGAGCTGGTGGCCGCGGACGTAATTGTAGCGCCGCGCCGCCACCGCCTGCGCGTCCTCGGCGGTGCGCAATATGGTCGGGCGGATGAACACCATGAGGTTGGTCCGCGCCCGCGCCCGCCCGCGCGAGCGGAACAGATTTCCGAGGATGGGGATGTCGCCGAGCACCGGGATGCGATCGAGCGTGCGGCGGTCGTTGTCGTCGAGCAGGCCGCCGATGCCGACGATATTGCCTTCGTCGACGGTGATCGTGTTCTCGATCTCGCGCTTGTTGAGGATCAGATCCTGGAAGCTCGACGAGACCGGCCCGGCGATCGAGCTGACCTCGACGCGCAGGTCGAGCTTGATCGTGCCGCCGGCGTTGATCTGCGGGCGGACCTCGAGCGTGATGCCGACATTCTGGCGCTGGACGGTCCGGAACGTGTTGTCGAAATTGGGCGACAGCGCCTCGCCGGTGGTGACCGGGATTTCCTGGCCGACCAGGATCCGCGCTTCCTGATTGTCGAGCGTCATGATCGAGGGCGTCGACAGGATGTTCGAGCTGTTGTCCGAGCGCACCGCGTTGATGATCGCGCCGAAGATCGCGTTGCCGCTTTGGAGGGCAAGTCCGGCGAGGCCGCCGTTGATCCCCGCTAGCTGCCCCGCCGCGGCCTCGATCAGGTCCGAGCCCGTGCCGGTCGTGGTCGTCGTCGTCGATCCGGTGCCTGTGGTGACGGTGGTCGTGCTGCCGCCGAGCTCGCGCGCCGCGATCGCCCCGGCGATGGTGCCGATATTGGGGGCGATGTTCGAATAATTGGTGATCGCGAACGGGATGTTGGAGCCGCGCAGCCCCGAGAGGAAGAGCTGGACGCCGAGCTGCTGCGCGGCGGTGTCGGAAATCTCGACGATGATCGCCTCGACCAGCACCTGTTGGCGGCGGACGTCGAGCTGGCGGATGACCTCGCCCAATGTGCGCTGGATGTCGGGCGTCGCCGAGATCACGATCGCGTTGGCGCCCTCGAAACGGGTCACCACCGCGTTGCGCGCGCCGATCGGTCCGGCCCCGCCCGGCGCTGCCGGCGCGGACGCGACAGGCGCCGGCGCGGCG
>DASQFO010000207.1:0-5759 GCA_035633095.1 Allosphingosinicella sp.
AAGGTGCGGGACCCGCGCCCAGTGGCGCGACTGGGAAATAAACAAGACCTACGCCCGCAGGAGTATCGAGAGGATACAAATCGAGCGCGTCAGGTAACATAGCCCGCAGAGGGCCGGCGGCCAGATCCCTAGATGCTGAAGCTGGTCCCGCAACCGCAGCCCGAGGCCGCGTTGGGGTTGGTCACCTGGAAGGCGGAGCCGCCAAGGCTTTCGACATAATCGACGACGGCGCCGCGGACCAGATCGAGCGAGACCGGATCGACGGCCAGGGTGACGCCGTCCCGCACGGCGGTCACGTCGTCGGCCTCGACGTCGTCGGCCAGCCCGAACCTGTACTGGAAACCGGCGCAGCCGCCGCCGTCGACCGACAGCCTGAGGATCGCGGGTTTCGCCTGGCGCGCCGCGATCGCCGCGACGCGCGCGGCGGCCGAAGGGGATAAGGCGATTTCGCTCATCCCCCTCAGATAGGGCGGAATGGGGACGGTTACTAGTAATTGTCCCCCCTCGGGGCGCTCGGCCACCGGCGTGACAGGCCCGGACGATCCCGGCAGGAGGAGCCGCGAACGCTTGTGCGCGGCCCGGCTTGGCGCCATAGGCGGCCCCATGAAAATCCGTGTCTTCGTGACGCTGAAGAGCGGCGTCCTCGATCCGCAGGGCAAGGCGATCCACCATGCGCTCGAAGGGCTCGGTTTTTCAGGCGTCAACGACGTCCGCGCCGGCAAGCTGATCGAGCTCGACGTCGCCGAGGGCATTGGCGACGCCGATCTCGACGAGATGTGCCGCAAGCTCCTCGCCAACACCGTCATCGAAAACTACCGGATCGAGCGCGCGGAGGGCATTGCTTGAGAAGCGCCGTCATCGTCTTTCCGGGCTCCAATTGCGACCGCGACATGGCCGAAGCGCTGACGCTCGTCACCGGGGCCAGGCCGGCGATGGTCTGGCACCGCGAGAGCGCGCTCCCCGACGGGCTCGACCTGATCGCGATCCCCGGCGGCTTTTCCTATGGCGATTACCTCCGCTCGGGGGCGATGGCCGCGCAATCGCCGGTCATGGCGGCGGTCAGCGAAGCGGCGGATCGCGGCGTCGCGGTGCTCGGCGTGTGCAACGGCTTCCAGGTGCTGACCGAGGCGCGGCTGCTGCCCGGCGCGCTGATGCGCAACGCCGGCATCGCCTTCGTCTGCCGCGACGTCGCGCTCAAGGTCGAGAACAGCCAGTCCGCCTTCACCGCGCGCTACGAAGCGGGCGAGGAGATCGTCATCCCCGTCGCCCACCATGACGGCAATTACCAGGCCGACGAGGGCACGCTCGACAGGCTCGAGGGCGAGGGACGAGTCGCTTTCCGCTATGCAAGCGAGGTCAACGGCTCGGCCCGCGGCATCGCCGGCATCCTCAACCACGCCGGCAACGTGCTCGGCATGATGCCGCACCCCGAACGCGCCGTCGAACCCGCGCATGGTTTGACGGACGGGCGGCGATTGTTCGAGGGGCTGCTGGAGACGGTCTGCCAGCCCGCCTGAGCACGCTCGCCGCGGTTCCGCTGCTCCTGCTGCTGGGCAAGAGCCGCGCGGGAGCGGCCCCTCCGATGGCGGACCAGGTTGACAGGCGTCGAATTGTTGCTACAGTTGCAACCGTAGCAACAGGAATTCGGCCATGGGCGTTCTATCCGTTCGCGAGCTCAATGCGAATATCTCCAAAGCCTTGGCCCGTGTGGAAGCGGGGGAGGTTCTGGACATCAGCAGGAACGGCAAGGTGATCGCCGAGTTGCGGCCGAAACGCCCGGTTCGGGATTCTGCCTGGCAAAAAGCCCATGACGAGAGCATCGCATTTCTCCGCAAGGGCCTTCCGCTCAATGTCGGAAAGATCACCGAAGAAGATAAATATGGGGACGCACCTCTTTGAGGTTTACGCTCGATTCCAATGTCCTCGTCTACGCCGTGGACGCGGGGGCGGGCGAAAGGCACGCATTCGCCGCTGAAGTCTTGGCACGGGCGGCGACCTCGGATGCAATTCTCACGACCCAGGCGGTCGGAGAGTTCCTGTCCGTGGTGCGTAGGAAGAATCCGTCGGCTTTCTCCGCCGCGCTCGGAGAGGTCGGGAGATGGGCGACAATCTTTCCCATCGCACCGACGACGTGTGACCATGTGATCGAAGCCGCCGCAATGGCCGAACGCTTCAGGCTTCAGTTATGGGATTGCGTGATATGGCGGGCGGCAAGGTCCAACGGTGCGTCGGTATTCGTGTCCGAAGATCTGCAGGACGGCTTCTCCACCGGCGGCATGACGGTGCTTAACCCTTTCAACTCCAAGAACGCGGAGGTGCTGGCAGCGCTGCTCGGGATCGAGGAAAAATAGGGACAGTCCCTATTTATCGTGCCGCTGGATCCAGTCCTCGACGATCGGCGCGATCCGGTTGCGCCACTTGCTGCCGTGGAAGATGCCGTAATGGCCGACGCCTTTGGCGAGATGGTAGCGCTTCAGCTTCGCGGGGAGGCCGGCGGAGATGGTGAGCGCCGCCTTGGTCTGGCCGACCCCTGAAATATCGTCGCGCTCGCCTTCGATGGCGAGCAGGGCGATGTCCTCGATCGCGGCCGGATCGACGCGGGCGCCGCGGTGGATCATCTCGCCTTTGGGCAGCAAATGGCGCTGGAAGACACGGTCGACGGTCTGCAGGTAGAATTCGGCGGTCATGTCGCAGACCGAACGATATTCCTCGTAAAAATCCTTGCTCGACTCGGCGCTCTCGCCATTGCCCTGGACGAGGTGCCGGAACATTTCCCAATGGCCGGTCAGATGCTCGCCAAGGTTCATCGCCATGAAGCCGGCGAGCTGCAGGAAGCCCGGATAGACCTTCCGGCCCCCGCCCGGATAGAGATAGGGCACGGTCGCGACGACATTGTGCTCGAACCAGGCGAAGGGCCGCTGGGTCGCCAGCGTGTTGACCGCGGTCGGCGCCTTGCGGGTGTCGATCGGCCCCCCCATCAGGGTCAGCGTTCTCGGCCGGCACGGATTCTTGGCGGCGCTCATCACCGCCGCGGCGGCATAAGCCGGCACCGAGGGCTGGCAGACCGCGAGCATATGCGCTCCGGGTCCGATGGCCTCGAGGAACGCGATCAGATAATCGATATAATCGTCGAGATCGAAGCGGCCGTCGGAAAGCGGCACCAGCTTGGCGTCGCGCCAGTCGGTGATGTAGACGTCGTGGCCGGGCAGCATCCGCTCGACCGTGCCGCGCAAAAGGGTCGCGTAATGGCCCGACATCGGCGCCACCATCAGCAGCTTGGGCGATCCTTCGATGCCTTCACGGCGGAAGCGCTTGAGCTGGCCGAACGGCTTCCTCAGCACGATCTCCTCGGTGACCGCGACCGTCCTGCCCTCGACGATCGTGCTTTCGATGCCGAAATCGGGCTTGCCGCGCGAGGCCGAGGCGTGGGCGAAGACGTCGAGGGCCGACGCGACGATCGGCCCCATGTGCGAGTAAGCGAACGGATTGGCCGGGTTGTTCAGCCAGCCGGCGCCGATATTGGCGAGGGTGCTGGCGCCGGCGAGCAGCGAGCGCTGCATTTCATACGCGTCGTATAACATTCGCTCTTACGCCCCTCGTGTGGCGGCCTTATGGGCGGTCGCGGGGGCGAGGTCCATAAGGAATGACCGACCGGTCGGTGAATGGCGTCCGGCGTGCTCGATTTGCCGCCGTCCCCCGGCGCTGCTAGGCCCGCGCCTATGGCAAAAGCGACGAACAAGGACGCGCCGGCGGGCAGGATCGCCAACCTCATCACGGTCTGGCGCTACGCGGTCCGCTACAAGGGCACGATCGCGGGCGCGGTGCTGGCGCTGCTGATCGCGGCCGGGGCGACCCTGGCCATTCCGGACGGCTTCCGGCGCCTGATCGACCAGGGCTTCGCCACGGGCGGCGGCGGCGGCGCGATCGGGAATTTGTTCAACTATCTGCTCGCCATGGTCGTGCTGCTGGCGGTGGCCACGGCGTTTCGCTTCTACTTCGTGTCGATGCTGGGGCAGCGCGTCGTCGCCGACATAAGGGTGGCGCTGCACGACAACATGCTGCGGCTCGAGCCGCGCTTCTTCGAGGAGAACCGGCCTTCCGAGATCGCGTCGCGGATCACCGCCGACACCACGGTGATCGAGATGGTGGTCGGCTCGACCGTCTCGCAGGCGCTGCGCAACACGGTGATGGGCGTCGGCGGCATCGTCTATCTGCTGGCGCTGGCGCCGGCGATGACGCTGGGCCTGCTGGTCGGCATTCCGGTGATCATCTTGCCCGTCGTCTTCCTCGGCCGCCGGGTCCGGGCCATTTCGCGCAGCAGCCAGGACCGGATCGCGGACCTGGGCTCGATCGTCGCCGAGACGTTGGGCGCGATGAAGATCGTCCAGGCGTTCAACCAGGAAAAGCGCGAGAGCGGCCGCTTCCGCGACGCGGTGCTCCAGGCCTTCGCCACGGCGCGGCGGCGGATCCTGCTGCGCTCTTTCCTCACCGCCATCGTCATCTCGATGATCTTCGGATCGATCACGCTCCTGATGCGCCAGGCCGCGATCGACGTGTCGCAGGGCGACCTCAGCGGCGGCACGGTCGCCGCCTTCGTCATCACAGGCGCGATCGTCGCCGGCGCGTTCGGCGCGCTGACCGAAGTCTATGGCGAGCTCCTGCGCGGCGCCGGCGCCGCCGGGCGGATCGCCGAGCTGATGGCCGAGGTGCCCCAGATCAGGGCGCCCGCCAAGCCGGTGCCGCTGCCCGAGCCCGCGCTCGGCACGCTCGTCTTCGACGACGTCACCTTCCGCTATCCGACCCGGCAGGACGTCAGCGCGCTGCACCGCTTCAGCCTCGACGTCGCGGCCGGGGAGATGCTGGCCGTGGTCGGTCCGTCGGGCGCCGGCAAGACCACCTTGTTCCAGCTCGCCCAGCGCTTCTACGATCCCGACAGCGGCTCGATCCGCCTCGACGGGGTCGAGCTGCGCGCCGCCGATCCGGCCGACATCCGCCGCCGCATCGCCGTCGTGCCGCAGGAGACGATCATCTTCGCCGCCTCGGCCCGCGACAATCTGCGCTACGGCCGCTGGGAGGCGGGCGACGACGAGCTCTGGGCCGCGGCCGAGGCCGCCAACGCCGCCGAATTCCTGATCAAGCTTCCCGAAGGCCTCGACACCTATCTGGGCGAAGGCGGCGCCCGCCTTTCCGGCGGCCAGCGCCAGCGCATCGCCATCGCCCGCGCCTTGCTCCGCGACGCGCCCCTGCTGCTGCTCGACGAGGCGACTTCGGCGCTCGACGCGGAATCCGAGCGGCTGGTCCAGGGCTCGCTCGAGCGCCTGTTCGAGGGACGGACCACGATCGTCATCGCCCACCGCCTCGCCACCGTCCGCGCCGCCGACCGGATCCTGGTCATGGACCATGGCCGGATCGTCGAGGAAGGCGACCATGATGCGCTCTCCGCCCGCGGCGGCCTCTACGCGCGGCTGGCCCGCCTCCAGTTCGAAGGCATCGCGGCCTAATATTCCCTCACCCTCCCACCCGCCTCCGGCGGGCGGGAGGGTGAGGGAATGTTACGGTTCGCGCGGGATGCCGAGGTCGGGCAGCCAGTGGCAGGCGCGTTCCTCGTAAACCTCGACCGTTGGCGTCAGGAGCTCCGGCGCTTGCAATCGAGACAGTGGCAGACCGACAGGCGCACCGGATCGCCGTCCGCCGTCACCGTCAGCGCCCCGCAGGCGCAGCGGGCTTCGCGGGCGGTCACCGGCTTCGCTCAAGGAAAA
>DASQFO010000208.1:0-4574 GCA_035633095.1 Allosphingosinicella sp.
ATGGATTGAAAGCGGACGTCAGCGACTAGGCATCGCACCCAGCGAAAATCCGCCGCTCGGGCCCGGCCATTCCGATCCAGTAGCAAAGCTCTGCCGGCCTGCCGATCCGCCAGACGCAGAGGTCGGCGGCCTTGCCGGCGCCAATAGTGCCGATCTCGTCCTGCAGGCCCAGCGCCTTGGCGCCCGCTCGCGTCATTCCAACCAGCGCTTCCTCCGGCGTCAGGCCGAACAGGGTGCAGGCCATCGACATCATCAGGGTCGGCGAGAGGACCGGCGAGGTCCCGGGATTGCAATCGGTCGCCACCGCCATCGGCACGCCGTAGCGGCGCAGTAGCTCGACCGGCGGCTTCCTGATCTCCCTCAGCGCATAGAAGGAGCCGGGCAGCAGCACCGCGACCAGCCCCGCCCGCGCCATCGCGGCCACGCCTTCCTCTCCGGCATGTTCGAGATGGTCGGCCGAAAGCGCGCCATAATCGGCCGCCAGTTCGGCGCCGTGCAGGTTGCTGAGCTGCTCGGCGTGGAGCTTGATGCCGAGCCCGTGCTCGGCCGCGGCCTCGAACAGCGCGCGCACCTCTTCGGGCGTGAAGCCGATCCCCTCGCAAAAGGCGTCGACCGCGGTGGCGAGGCCCTGGTCCGCGGCGGCCGGCAACAGCGATTCGATCGCCAGACGCACGAACTCCTCGCGGCGCTCGGCGAACTCGGGCGGCAGCGCGTGCAGCGCCAGCAAAGTGCGCTCGATCCGCACCGTCTCGCTCTCGCCGAGCGCCTTCGCGGCTTTCAGCATTTTCAGCTCGGTCTCGATGTCGAGCCCGTATCCCGACTTGATCTCCACCGTGGTGACGCCGCCGCGCATCAGCGCCTGGAGCCGCGGCCGCGACGCTTCGACGAGCGCGTCGAGCGAGGCCGCCCGCGTCGCCTACACGGTCGCGGCGATGCCGCCGCCGGCGCGCGCGATCTCCTCATAGGTCGCGCCTCCCAGCCGCTGCTCGAACTCGCCCGCCCGGTTGCCGGCGAAGACCAGGTGCGTGTGGCAATCGACGAGGCCGGGCGTCACCCAGGCGCCGCCCAGCGGCTCGACCTTCGTCGCCTGGTATCCGGCCAACTCGGTCCGCCGCCCGACCCTGACGATGCGGCCGTCCTGGATGCCGATCGCGCCATTCTCGATCGCCCCGAACGGCGCCTCGACGGCCGGGTCCATGGTGGCGATGTTGCAGTCGACGAGCAGCCGGTCCCACATGGCTCGCCTTCTAGGGGTTTGCCCGTGTATGGCAAAGGGATGAGCTGGAAATCGATCGCCGACCTGTTGACCGATGACCCCGATGCCCCGGTCGCGCTGATCGGCGCGCCGATGGAGGCGGGCTCGGTGACGCCGGGCCGCTGCGACCTCGCGCCGGAGACCATCCGCCGGGCGCTGAAGCGGCTGGGAATATGGGACCTGGTCGCGGAGCTCGAAATCGATTTCGCCGTCCATGACGCGGGCGACGTGCCGGTCAAGGGCGTGACGCCCGCCGACGGCTTCGATCCGATCCGCCTCGCGGTCGAGAAGGCGGCGCAGGATCACGATCTCGTCATTCTTCTGGGCGGCAACAATGCGGTGACGCGCCCGGCCGCCCACGCGCTCGGTCACCCGCTCGCGGAGGTCGGGCTGATCACCCTCGACGCGCATCACGACATGCGCGAAACGGATGAGGGGCCGATGAACGGCAATCCGGTACGCTGCCTCATCGAGGATGGCATGCCCGGCCGAAACATCTGCCAGATCGGCCTCGCCCCCTTCGCCAACACCCGCCAGATGACCGCTGACGCGCACGAGGCCGGCATCGGGATCTGGGACATCGAGCAGGTGCTGGACGAAGGCATCGAGACGGCGATCGACGCGGCTCTGGAGCACCTCAGCCATGTCGAGGCGATTCTGGTCGATTTCGACATCGACGTCATCGACCGCGCGCAATGCCCCGGCGCGCCGGGCGCGCGGCCCGGGGGGCTCCCGGCCCAGGATTTCTTCCGCGCCGCGCGCAGGCTGGCTGAGGAGGAACGCGTCCGCCTGGTCGATCTCACCGAATTCGATCCCAGCCTCGACGTCTCCGACATCACCGCATTGACCGCCGGCCGCTGGGTCTGCGAAATTCTCGCCGGCTTCAGGGCCAGTACTAGGTACGAGCCCTAAGATGCGCGCATGACTCAACCCGCTCCCCAGCTCGCCGCGTCCTTCAAGGAGGCGATGCGCCGCGTCGCCTCGACGGTGAACGTGATCTCGATCTGCGTCGACGGCAAGGCGATGGGGATCACCGCCACCGCGGTCTCGGTCGTGTCGATGGACCCGCCGAGCCTGCTCGTCTGCGTCAACCAGGCCGCCTCGGTTCATCCCAAGATCGAGAATGTCGTCCATTTCAACGTCAACGTGCTCCACCGCGACCAGGCCGAGGTCGCGACCATGTTCGCCGACCGCAGCCTCGAGGCGCAGCGCTTCATCCGCGGCTGGGACAATGATTGCGTGACGCCGCCGCGGCTCCGCAACGCCCAGGCCTCGATCCTGTGCCGGCGCATCGACCATCACCGCTTCGGCACCCATTCGATCTTCATCGGCGTGGTCGAGGAGGTGGTGACCCGCGCCGAGGTCGACCCGCTCATCTACCTCGACGGCAGGTTCGGCGGCACGGTTAAATAGGGACAGTCCCTATTTAACGAACAGGTTCCCCGGATCGCGCATCGCCTTGATCTCGAGCGCATTGCCGGAAGGGTCGCGGAAGAACATCGTCGCCTGCTCGCCGGGCTGGCCCGCGAAGCGCACCGTCGGCGGCATCGCGAAGTCGACGCCGGCCGAGGTCAACCGCGCCGCCAGCTCTTCCCATTCGGCCATCGCCAACACCGCCCCGAAATGCGGCACCGGCACGTCGTGGCCGTCGACCTCGTTGCTGGCGCCGCCCGGGTCCATGCCGGGGACGAAGTGGGCGACGATCTGGTGGCCGAAGAAGTCGAAGTCGATCCATTCGTCCGAACTTCGCCCCTCCGGACACTGAAGCAGCCCGCCGTAAAATGCGCGCGCGGCTTGAAGGTCGTGGACCGGGAAGGCAAGATGGAAGGGCGTCATCGCCACAGCCCTAGCGCCAAATCGGCGCGAATGCGATCAGGAGGCCCGAGTGAAGGCAGTATCTGGCATCGTGCTGCTGGCGGCGCTCGCCGGCGGCTGCGTCGCGCCTGCGGTCGAGGCGCCCGTGGCGCGACGGGTCGCGCCGCCGCCCGCGCCGACTTATTCCACCCACGGCCTCGAAAGCGTGATCGGCCGCGGCGCGCGGGGCCTCATCGCCCTGTTCGGCACGCCCGATCTCGACCTTCGCGAAGGCACCGCGCGCAAGCTCCAGTTCCTGGGGCCAGCCTGCGTGCTCGACGTCTATCTCTATCCGCCGCGCGGCGGCGGCGATCCCATCGCCACCCATGTCGACGCGCGTCTGCCCGACGGCCGCGACATGGACCGCTCGTCGTGCGTCGCCGCCCTCACCCGCCGGCAGGAGGCGCGCTGAGCCGGCCAAGCGCCCAGGCCGCGGCCTCGGCCACCACCGGGTCGTCATCGCCGGTCAGGGCCTGCAGGATGGGAATGAAGTCGGGAAGTCCGCTATTCCCGGCCGCGATCGCGGCGTTCCGGACCATCCGGCCCCGCCCGATCCGCTTGATAGGCGATCCCGCGAAGACTTTGCGGAAGGCGGAATCGTCGAGCGCGAGCAGGTCGGCGAGCGCGGGCGCGGCGAGCTCGGCGCGGGGCAGGAACGCCCGGTTCGCCCGCGCGGCGTCGGCGAAGCGGTTCCACGGGCAGACCGCGAGGCAATCGTCGCAGCCGTATATGCGGTTGCCGATCGCGCTCCGGAACTCCTCGGGGATCGGCCCCTTATGCTCGATGGTGAGGTAGGAGATGCAGCGCCGCGCATCGAGCAAAAACGGCGCGGGGAAGGCGTCGGTGGGGCAGGCCGCCATGCAGGCGGTGCAGCTGCCGCAACGCTCGGCGTGCGGCCGGTCCGGTTCCATCTCCAAACTGGTGTAGATCGCGCCCAGAAACAGCCAGCTGCCGTCGGTGCGGCTGACCAAATTTGTATGCTTGCCCTGCCAGCCGAGCCCGGCCGCTTCGGCGAGCGGCTTCTCCATCACCGGCGCGGTGTCGACGAAGACTTTGACCTCCGCGCCGCTTTGTCCTGAGCCTGACGAAGGGGCCTCTTGTGCCAGCCAGCCCGCGACACGCTTCAGCGCCTTCTTGACGACGTCGTGATAGTCGGCGCCCTGGGCGTAGACCGAGATCCGGCCCCGATCCGCCCGGTCCGCGAGCGCCAGCGGATCGCCTTCGGGCGCATAGCTCATGCCGAGCGCGATCACGCTCCTGACCTCGGGCCACAACGCCGTCGGCGACCCCCGCCGCGCCGCCGTCTCCTCCATCCAGATCATGTCGCCATGCGCGCCCGACGCGAGCCAGGCGGCAAGGCGCTCGGCCGTCCGTGGCGCGGCATCGGCGCGCGCCACCCCGATCGCGCAAAAGCCGGCGTCGCGCGCGATTTCGTCCAGTCCGGACCGAAGCTTTGTCTTGCCTT
>DASQFO010000209.1:0-3130 GCA_035633095.1 Allosphingosinicella sp.
CCTCTGCATCGCCCGATCCTGGCCGGGCCAGATGCGCAGCGTCTACGGCGACCACGAGCGCTTCGTTCAGACCTATTTCAGCGCCTATAAGGGCAAATATTTCACCGGCGACGGCTGCCGCCGCGACGAGGACGGTTATTACTGGATCACCGGCCGTGTCGACGACGTCCTCAACATTTCCGGCCACCGCCTCGGCACCGCCGAGATCGAGAGCGCTTTGGTCAGCCACAAGAGCGTCGCCGAAGCGGCCGTGGTCGGCTACCCCCACGACATCAAGGGCCAGGGCATCTACTGCTACGTGACGCTCATCACCGGCGTCGAGCCGAGCGAAGCGCTCGAAGGGGAGCTGAAACGCCAGGTCCGCACCGAAATCAGCGCGATCGCGACCCCAGACCTGATCCATTTCACGCCTGCTCTGCCCAAGACCCGCTCGGGCAAGATCATGCGCCGCATCCTGAGGAAGATCGCGGAGAACGATTTCTCCAACTTGGGCGACACGAGCACGCTGGCGGAGCCGGCGCTGGTGGATGATCTCATCGCCGGGCGGCAAAACCGCCGATGCTGATCGTCGCGGCCGATATCGGGGGCACCCACGCCCGCTTCGCGCTTGCCGAATTGCGCCCCGGCGAACGCCCACTGCTTGGCGAGATGCGCAAGTACAGGACCCGCGAATGCGCGGGGCTCGGCGAGGCCTGGGCGAAGTTCGAGCGCGACAGCGGCGGCGCCCTGCCCCGCGCCGCGGCGATCGCGGTCGCCGCGCCGATCGAGGGCGACGTCCTCACATTCATGAATTCGGACTGGCGGATCGACCGGCACGGGCTCGCCGCCGAGCTCGGCCTCGACCGGCTGACCCTGCTGAACGATTATGGCGCGGTCGCCCATGCCGTCGCGGTGATGGGCGCGGACGAGCTCGTCGCCCTGACCGGCCCCGGCGACCTCCCCGCCGACGGCATCACCAGCGTGATCGGCCCCGGCACCGGGCTGGGCGTCGCCATCCTCGATCGGCGCGGCGGCGAGGTCTCGGTGATCGAGACCGAGGCCGCGCATATCGGCTTTTGTCCGCTCGATCCGGAGGAGGAGGAGCTTTCCGACGCGCTCACCGCCCGCCACGGCCGCGCCTCGGTCGAGCGGGTGGTGTCCGGCCCCGGCCTGATCGACATCTATCTTTTCCTCGGCGGCGAGGAATGGGATCCGGCCAGGGCCGGCACCCTCTGGGACGCGGCGATCGACGGCGCCGACCCGCTCGCGGCGCGCGCGCTCGCCATCCTGGTCCGCTGTTTCGGCGCCGCGGCGGGCGACATCGCGCTCGCCCACGGCGCGATGGGCGTCGCCCTCACCGGCGCGCTCGCCAACCGCATCGCAGACCTTCTGAAAACGCCGATATTCGAGGCCCGCTTCACCGCCAAGGGCCGCTACCGCGCGCGGATGCTGCGCACGCCGGTGCGGCTGGTCACCTATGCCGAGCCCGGCCTGCTCGGCGCCGCAATCGCGTTTCAGCGGGAATGGGACGCCTAGTTCAGCCGATCGGCCCGCCCCGCCAGACCGGCATCTCCCTTTCGCCGAGGGCGACATCGACCGCGGCGCAAGCCAGCAGGCGGGTCGAATCGAGGATCGGCAAGGGCGACACGTCCGCGGTGATCAGCAGCGGGATTTCGGTGCAGACCAGAGCGACCGCGTCGCACCCGCGCGCGGCGAGCTTGACGATGATGGCGACATAGGCGGCGCGGGATTCGTCGCGGAATTCGCCGAGGCAGAGCTCGTCCATGATGATGTCGTGAATCAGCTTTCGGTCCGCTTCGTCCGGAATCTCCCAGGAAATTCCGCGGCGGCCGAGCGCGCCCGGATAGACCGGGCCGGTCATCGTCCAGTCGGTGCCGAGGATGGCGATTTTCGCGCGGCCGTCGCGCGCCGCCTGCTCGGCGACCACCTCGCCGATATGGAGGCAGGGGATCGGGAAGGGATCGCCCGGCGATTCGAGCGCGATATGGGCGGTGTTGTCGGGCAGAACGAAGAAATCCGCTCCGGCGGCCGCCAGTTTATGCGCGTCGGCCATGAACAGGCGGCGGAGCGTCTCAAGGTCGCCGCGATCCCAGGCCTCCAGCGCGTGATGCATGGCGACGCCGGTCAGAGTGATCTCGGGATGGTTGTGCGGGCCCATCCGGGCGATGCCCTCGAGCCAAGCTGTCCGGTAACAGAGCGTCGCGCCCTCGGCGCTGTGGGCGAGGATGCCGATATGCTTCATCGGCCTAGCGCGGTGCCATCCTGATCGCGCCGTCGAGCCGCACATATTCGCCGTTCAAATAGACGTTCTCGGCCATGAACACGGCGAGCCGCGCATATTCCTCGGCCTGCCCCAGCCGCTTGGGGAAGGGCACTTGCGCAGCGAGCGCGTCCTTCACCTGCTGCGGCATCATCGCCACCATCGGCGTTTCGAACACACCGGGCAGGATGGTGTTGATCCTGATCCCCTCGCCCATCAGGTCGCGCGCGATCGGCAGCGCCATGCCGAGCACGCCGGCCTTGGACGCGGTATAGGCCGCCTGGCCGATCTGGCCGTCCTGCGCGGCGACGCTCGCGGTGTTGACGATGACGCCCTTCTCGCCGTCCTCGAGCGGGTCGAGCGTCGCCATCCCCGCCGCCGACGCGGCGAGCACGCGGAAGCTGCCGATCAAATTGATCTGGATGACGAGCTCGAACTGGTGGATCGGGTAGCGCTTGACCTCGCCGGTCGTCTTGTCGCGGCCGACCGTCTTCATCGCATTGGCGACGCCCGCGCAATTGACGCAGATCCGCTCCTGGCCATGCGCCTCGCGCGCTTTGGCGAAGCCGGCGTCGACCGCCTCGTCCGATGTGACGTCCACCTCGCAGAACACGCCGCCGATCTCGCCCGCGACCTTCTCGCCGCGCTCGGCGTCGCGGTCGAAGATCGCGACCCTGACGCCCTTCGACGCCAGCGCCCGCGCCGTCGCCTCGCCAAGGCCCGAAGCGCCGCCGGTCACCACCGCGGCGATATTGCTGTCGAGTTTCATGTGCTGCTCCCTTGTCCCGTTGCGGCGCTCCTAGAGCCAAGCGAGCGGCTCCGTCTAGGCCGCTGACTGGAAAGCGGTTATGATCCCGCCATGGGGCAAGC
>DASQFO010000210.1:0-6362 GCA_035633095.1 Allosphingosinicella sp.
TCTGCTTGAGGACATGCTCCTCGATCTTGTCGAAGACGTCGCCTTTCGGCTTCACCCCGTAGAGCAGCCCGATCGCCGTCTTGGCATGGTGTCGGGCCGCCCATTCCTCGAGCGTCGCGAAGATGAGCGCCGCGATCACGCAGGCAAAACCGAGCTCGCTTGCAAACAGGCCGGCCAGCTTCTGCGGAAGCCATTGCGTTTCGTCATAACGGAGCAACAGCCCTATGCCGACCAGAATCAGGATGGCACCGACGATCACCGGCGTTTTCCAATCCCACAAGGTCAGGAAGAACTGCTTCATGCGTGTGCCGAAGCCAGGCGGCTGCTCTTTTGACATTCGATCACTCCTTTGACTGCATATTGTCAGCGAA
Source organism: Allosphingosinicella sp. (assembly GCA_035633095.1). Classification (GTDB taxonomy): domain Bacteria; phylum Pseudomonadota; class Alphaproteobacteria; order Sphingomonadales; family Sphingomonadaceae; genus Allosphingosinicella. Next base: position 372 of record DASQFO010000210.1, read on the forward strand.
TACTAACAGAGACTCAGGGGCAATTCATAGGAGACTCGGTTTGATTTGCCGAATGACCGCGCTTACTGTGGCCGTCGCCTTAATTGGGCGGAGCGAGAGGGGCAGTCACTGTGACCATCCCCCCTACCGTCAGTGGCGGTGACCGCGCGGTTGCCTTGATGAGCGGGTCGCTGTGTGATCATCGCAGAGGGGCAGGGCGCGCCAAAGAGATCACTGCGCAGGGGAAGAGGGACACACAGGTGTGTGTCCCCATTCGGTGTCGATTGAGGCCGCCTCCGCGGCATTGGCGCCGCAATCGCTCTATTGCGGAGCCCGAATCGGACTCATCTCCCTTTTCCTACACTGTTCCCTTTATGTTCTAATATGCTATATGAGCGATAGAACAGGCGAATCGGCGCGGCACGGGGTGCGGCCGGCGGGCGGGAACAAGGGCGGCGGGAGCAAGCCGCATATCGGGGAGGAGGCGAAGGGGACCTTCCTCACCGCGCTGCGGCGCGGCGCGCGGCATGGGGACGCGGCGCGCGCGGCCGGCTTTTGCCGCTCCTCATTCTATCGGCTGCGCGACCGCGATCCCGGCTTCGCCGCCTTGTGGGCGGACGCGATCGCGCATTCCTCGGGCCTGCGCTACGTCAGCCCGGGAAAGGGCCGGCAGCTCCAGCTCAGGCGGAACCGCAACGTCGCCTTCACCGAAAAGCGAAGGGAGATCTTCCTCGACCACTTCGCCGGCACCTGCAATCTGGCGGAGGCCGCCGAAGCGGCGGGCGTCAGCGACAAGACCGTGCTCGCGCACCGGGCCAGCGACCCGGACTTCGCCGCGCGCTTCCAGCAGGCGCTCGAGCAGGGCTATGCGCGGCTCGAGGCCGACGTGCTTCGCCGCCGGGTCGAGGCCCAGCAGCGGCTGAAGGCGATCGAGCCCAAAGGCGAGCCCGAGCCCGAGTTCGAGCGGGCGCTGAAGCTGCTGCTGCGCTGGGACCGCAAGGACGGCAGGCTCGGCCTGCGCGCGGTCGCTCACGGGCGCCAGAAAGGCATGAGCTTCGAGGATGCGATGGAATTGCTCGACCGCCGGCTCGAGGCGCTCGGCATTCCCATCGCCGGCGAGCCGGAGGGGGAGGCGCCGGCGTGACGCGGCACGAGCTCCGCCGCCGCATGGCCACGCTCAAGCTCCTGTCGCGCGAGCGGCGCCGCCAAGCGCTTCGCGCGCTTCCGCAAAGCGCGGTCCGCGCGATCGCGCAGGAATGGTGGTGGGGCGTCCACGGCGGCCAGGACGAGCCCGAAGGAAACTGGCGAATCTGGGCGATCGTCGCCGGCCGCGGCTTCGGCAAGACCCGCGCCGGCGCCGAATGGGTGGCGCAGCGCGCCCGGGAGCATCCCGAGGCCCGGATCGCCCTGGTCGCCGCCAGCCTCGACGAAGTCGCCAAGGTCATGGTCGAGGGCGAGAGCGGCCTGCTCGCGATCGCGCGCTGCGACGAGAAACCGCGTTGGCTCTCCAGCCGCGGCATCTTCCTCTTCCCCTCGGGCGCCGCCGCCTTCGCCTATACCGCCGAGCGGCCCGGCAAGCTGCGCGGGCCCCAGCACCATTTCGCCTGGTGCGACGAGCTCGCCAAATGGCCCCCTTCGACAGGCTCGGGGCAAAGCAAAGCGGATGCCACCTGGGACAATCTCATGATGGGTCTGAGGCTCGGCGAGGCGCCGCGCACGATCGTCACGACGACTCCCCAGCCGGTCCCGCTCCTGAAGCGGATCCTCGCGCTGAAACGCTGCGAGCCGACCTACGGCCGCACCGACCAAAATCCCCACTCCGCCGCCGATTTCCGCGAGGCGATGACCGAAATGTACGCCGGCACCCGCTTGGGCCGCCAGGAGCTGGACGGCATCCTCTTCGACGACCCCGAAGGCGCGCTGTGGACAAGGGAAATGCTGGAGGGGGCGAGGGCGGAAAACGGGGACAGTATATATTTTCCGCTTTCGCGATCCGGAAAATGTATACTGTCCCCGCTCAGGCGCATCGTGATCGGCGTCGATCCGCCCGTCTCGACCACCGGCGACGCCTGCGGGATCGTGGTGTGCGGCCTGGGCGCCGACCCTTCGCCAGGCTCAGGACAGGGCGGCATCGCCTACGTGCTGGCCGACCTCACCGTCTCGGGCCTCCGCCCCGAAGGCTGGGCGCGCAAGGTCGCCGCCGCCGCCGAAGCCTGGGACGCGCAGCTGATCGTGGCCGAGAAGAACCAGGGCGGCGACATGATCGAAAGCGTGCTGCGCGGCGTCGATTCCGCGCTCCCGGTCAGGCTGGTCAGCGCCACCAAGGGCAAGGCCGCCCGCGCCGAGCCGGTGGCGCTCAGGTTCGAGACGGGGCGGGCGAAGCTGGCCGGCAGCTTCCCCGAATTGGAGGACGAGCTCTGCGCGATGACCTATGGCGGTTACGAAGGGCCGGGCTCGCCCGACCGCGCCGACGCCATGGTGTGGGCGATGGCGGAGTTGATAAAGCCGCCGCGCGAGCCGAAGGTGAGGGGGTTCTAAACCGGAGCGCAAATTGCCCAAAGGATCCTGCCTCTGCGGCGCCGTCAGCTTCGAGGTCTCGACCGGCCTCGCCCCCGCCGACGTCTGCCACTGCAGCCAGTGCCGCAAGCAGACCGGCCATTATTTCGCCTCGACCAACGTGCCGCGCGAGGCGCTGACCGTCCGTGGCGAGGACAAAATCGTCTGGTACCGCTCGTCGGAGAAGGTGCGGCGGGGCTTCTGTTCGGTGTGCGGCTCGGTGCTGTTCTGGGACCCGCTCGAGCGCGACTGGACGAGCATCGCCATGGGCGCGGTCGACGCGCCCACCGGCACCCGCCTCGAAATGCATATCCACGTCGCCGACAAGGGGGACTATTACGAGATAGCGGACGGCCTGCCCCAGCACGAGCATTAGATCCCGCTTGGAACGAAGAGGCGGCTTCCTATTTTGAGGCTTGCGGAAACAAAGCGAGGCAGGAGTTTCACATGGCCGGCGGTTGGGCGCGCGACGGCGCGGTCCAGGAGCAGATCGAGGACACGGTGACGGACGCCGTCAAGAGCGCGCGGGCGCGGCTTCCCGCGGGCGAGGGCGCCGACCATTGCGAGGAGTGCGGCGAGGAGATCCCCGAGCGCCGCCGCCTGGCGCTGCCCGGCACACGCACTTGCGTGCCGTGCCAATCCGCCCGCGATGCCGCCCGCGTCACCGCCGGCATCAACCGCCGCGGCAGCAAGGACAGCCAGCTGCGCTAGGCATTGACGAGAGCCGGCTTCCGCTGCCGCCCGAAGAGAATTTTCTCCGATCCGGGCCGAAAGCGAAATCCTTCATCCGGCGTTCACCTAAGTTGTAGCGATAGCTCGATTTCTTGGCGAGCGCCGACTCCGGAGAGCGCGGAGCGGCGCCCGCGATTGGGAGTTGCTTCATGGCGCATATCATCGGCTCGAACTACGCGGACGACCTCCACGGCACCAATTCCGGCGACACGATCGAAGGGCGCGGCGGCAACGACTCGCTCTGGGGCCATGGCGGGGACGATTTGCTGATCGGCGGGTCGGGCCATGACGACCTTGACGGCGGCTCCGGCGCCGACCGCATGGAAGGCGGCAGCGGCGACGATTACTATTTCGCCGATTCGACCGGCGACCAGGTCGTCGAGCTCGCCGATGAAGGCATTGACGCGGTGTTCACCGATCTTAGCACTTACACGCTCGGCGCCAACGTCGAGGATCTGATCGCCGTGAGCTCCGACGACTTCCACGGCATCGGCAACGGGCTCGACAACTATATTTACGGTTACAGGGGAGACGACATCCTCGACGGCCGTGCCGGAAACGACGTCCTGTTCGGCCATCTGGGAGACGACACTTTCTATGTCGACGACGCCGGCGACGAAGTGGTCGAATATGACCATGAAGGGCATGACACAATCGTCACTTCGCTCGCGGCGCTGACGCTTGCCGCCAATGTCGAGGATCTGATCTTCGACGGCGCCGGGCCCTTCAACGGCACCGGAAACGGGCGCGACAATTATATCGAAGGCGGCGCCGGCGCCGACCGGCTCGACGGTCGCGAGGGCAACGACCTCCTGAACGGCGGCGCGGGCGCCGATCACATGACCGGCGGCAGCGGCAACGACAAATTTATCGTCGACAATGCCGGCGACGTGGTCGTCGAAGGTCCCGGCGGCGGCTATGACAGCGTCTCGACTTTGGTCGACTATCAGCTGACGCCGGGCAGCCATATCGAGCGCCTGACCTCGATCAGCTGGGCGCTGACGACGCCGCTCAAGCTCACCGGCAACGAGTTCGCCAATCTGATCGAGGGCAATGCCGGCAACAACATTCTCGACGGCCGCGGTGGCGCCGATCGCCTGGTCGGCTTTGGCGGCGACGACAAATATGTGGTCGACAATGCCGGCGACGTCGTGGTCGAAAGGGCCGGGGGCGGCAATGACAGCGTTTCGACCCTGGTCGATTATACGCTCGCGGCCGGCTCGCATGTCGAGCGGCTGACTTCGATCAGCTGGACGCTGACCACGCCTTTGAAGCTCACCGGCAACGAGTTCGCCAATCTGATCGAGGGCAATGCCGGCGCCAACACGCTCGACGGCAAGCGCGGCGCCGACACCCTGGTCGGGTTCGGCGGCGCCGACACGTTCGCCTTCACCACCGCGCTCGGCGGCGGCAATGTCGACATCATCCGCGACTTCTCTCCGGTCGCGGATACGATCGCGCTCGATGACGCGGTGTTCGCCGGCCTCGCGCCCGGGGCGCTGGCCGCCGGGGCCTACCGCTCGGGAATTGCCGCGCAGGACGCCGACGACCGGATCATCTACAATCCCGCGACGGGAGCCTTGCTCTTCGACGCCGACGGCATCGGTTCGGCCGCCATGGTCCAGTTCGCGACGCTCGATCCCGGGCTTGCTTTATCGTCCGCGGACTTCGTCGTCATCTGACGGACATTCAGCGCTGCCTGTCCAGCGTTTCGCGCTCGAATGCTGCTGCAGCAAGGACAGCGGGTTGCGCTAGAGCCCTAGGGCATCCGCCAAACAATTGCGGTGATGATGCGTGCGGCGGTCGGCTGCCCGTCCGCTGCGATCGCGGGCCGGAAGCGTGCGCGGGCCAGGATCACCTGACAGGTGGCGTCATCGAGCGTCGGGCTCCCGCTCGGCCCTACCGGAACGCATTCCTTCGCTCGCCCGTCCGTGCTGACGGCAATTCGGACGACGACTTGCCCCTGCGTGGCGTATCTGATTGCTTCCGCTGGATAATCGCTGGCTCTCATGCCCAGGAGGTTGGTCGAGCTTGGCCGCTGCCGCAACGCGCTCAGCGCGCCCTCGTCGACGCCCCATTCGCGCATCGCTTGCGAGACGCACTGGCGGACGGCCGCGACGGCCGCTGCCGCTTCCGGCAGCGATATCCGCCGACGAACCCGGGCGCCCGACCTCAGCTGCAGTTCGTTGGCGCCGCTCAGTGCGTCCCAGAAATCGCTGCCGAGCCCGCCAAGCACGATCTGGCCGCGCAAGCGGCGCTCGGATGTCGCGGTCACCTGAAAGGTCCGGCCCGATGGAAGGAGGGCAATGGCGGTGACACCCCTGGGGAGCGGCTCCGGCCGGCGTCGCGTCAACGCGATCGTCGGGTCGTCGATTCCGGGGATGACGCGAAAGGCTGTGACGAAGGGCGTCGCGTGGTCGGGCAAACGCACCAACGTACAATATTGCTTGCCCCAATCCATCTGCCAGGCCGCGGGCCGCGGGAGCACATCGGCCGCCGGGAGTGGGGGGACCGGCATTGCCGCGGCCGCTGTAAGAAGACCCGCTCCGATCCAGGCTGTCATGCGATTTGTCTCTCCTTTTGCCCGCGCGCCAAGCGTACAGATGCGGCCGCAACCTGCAATGGGTTAAGGGCCGCTGAGGCTCATCTCCTTGACGGGGAAGCCAGGCTGCGGTCCGGAGGGGCTTGAACCTTCGCCGCACTGCTCCGATGTTCGCATTATCC
>DASQFO010000211.1:0-1727 GCA_035633095.1 Allosphingosinicella sp.
GACCCCGCGGACCAGGACACCTGTGTCGAACTGGTCCGGCCCCTCGGCGATCCCAATCACGCGCGTGCCCGCCAACACCGCGACCTGGTGCATCGGTTCGGACGCTTCCCGCATCGTAACGCGACCCTGGGGCGGGTGAGCACGCCCGAGGAACTGCGCTATCTGGCCGAAGGCGGCTACGCCGGCTGATCGCCGCGCCCGCGCGCGCGCCCCGCGTCCAGCCCTCGGGAGCGGGGCGTTAACGTCTTAATATCCTTAAACTTGTCCGGAATTTGCGCCAAGTCCATCCTGGTCCCGGGCAAACTGGGGGACGGGACATGCATCCACTGCTGGCCGAGCGTGTCGACTATGGCCGGGCGATTCGCGACAGGGCCGCGTGCCTGTTGGAGGCGCATGGCCCGCTTGCCGAGGGCGAGGCGCTGAAGGGGGCGCGCGAGCCGGGGGTGGCCGCGGCCGAGCGTAACTTCTGGGAAGCGGTGGCCGCGCGCATCGCGCGTCTCGCCCGGGCGCCCGCGATGCCGCGTTGAGCCTTCGGCGCGGATTCCGCCGCTCAGCCGCGTATCGTGCGCAGCATCAGCGCGACATTGGCGGGATCGGCGTCCGGCGTGATGCCGTGGCCGAGGTTGAAGACATGCGGACCGCCGGCGAAGGCTTCGACGCAATCGCGCGTCGCGCGCACCAAAGCGTCGCCACCGACCACCAGCAACAGCGGGTCGAGATTGCCCTGGACGCAGGCCCTCGGCTGTAGGACCTCCGCCGCCCAGGCCGGATCGACTCCGGTGTCGAGCGCGCAGCCGGCGACCCCGGTTTCCGCGACGAAGGCCGCGTAGTTGCCGCCGGCGCCGCGCGGAAAGCCGATCACCGGCACCTCCGGCGCCGCGGCGCGCAGCGCCTCGACGATATGCCGCGCCGGCCGGATGCAATAGTCGGCGAACCGCGCCCCGGGCAGGCCACCGGCCCAGCTGTCGAACAGCTTCACCACCTCGGCGCCGGCTTCGATCTGGGCGAGCAGGTAGCCGATCGTCGCCTCGGTGATCCGGTCGATCAGCGCCTGGAACACCGCCGGATCGCGGTACATCAGGCCGCGCGCCGGCGCCTGGTCCGGGGTGCCACGCCCGGCGACCATATAGGTCGCCACGGTCCAGGGCGCGCCGGCGAAGCCGATCAGCGCGGTCTCGGCCGGCAGTTCGGCGCGGAGCCGCCGCACTGTCTCATAGACCGGGGCCAGCGTGTCGTGGATCGCCTCGGCCGGCCGCAGCCGCGCCAGGTCCGCGGCGCTGGTGACGGTCGACAGCCGCGGCCCCTCGCCCTCGACGAAGCTGAGATCGGCGCCCAGCGCATGGGGCACCAACAGGATGTCGGCGAACAGGATCGCCGCGTCGAAGCCGTAGCGGCGGATCGGCTGCAGCGTGACTTCGACGGCGAGATCGGGGTTGTAGCAGAGATCGAGGAAACTGCCCGCCCGATCCCGCACGGCGCGGTATTCCGGCAGATAGCGCCCGGCCTGGCGCATCAGCCAGACCGGCGGCACCGCCAGGGTCTCGCCCCGCAGCGCGCGCAGCAACCGCTTGGTCTCCGCCGCCATCGCGCCCCGCTTTGCAATTGTTTCGGCGCGACCTTACAGATAAAGCGGGCGATGGAAAGATGCGCGCCGGACCCGGCGGAGCGCGTCTGGCAGGATTCGATACCCCTCGATGACCGACACCAAACCCGACCCCGACCGCCCG
>DASQFO010000212.1:0-6639 GCA_035633095.1 Allosphingosinicella sp.
GTCGGCAAAATAGGCGCCCACCAGCCAGTCGAACATGCCATTGAAGGCGGTCCCCTGCAGCCGCAATTCCTGGCTGAGGGTTCTGAAGCTGCGGACGACGCCCGGGGATGGGCGGAACAGGATATCGACGGTGTTGTAATCCACGTCGCCCGCCTGTCCCGACTCGTAGTCGCGGTAGGCGGAGATCGAGGTCAGTGTCGCTCCGCCCAGGTCCCAATTGACCTCGGCCGAAATTCCCATGTCCTCGGTTTCGCCGCCATAGGTGCGGCCGGGGCTGATATAGAGGTTCCGGCCATAGGGATTGCTGAACCCCGCGAGCGGCTGGCCGAGGTCGCGCAGCACGTTGATAATGCTGTTGCCGTTGGGATTTTCCACGCCGCCGACCCGGATCGGGGTTGCCGGCTCGTTCAAATTGCCGATGAGCGGATTGGTCGCCCGGTCCAGATAGACCGCGCCGCAGCAGGATTCGTCGCGATTGGTATAATCGGCGATAATCCGGATCGAAAGGTCGTCGTTGGGCTCGAACAGCAGCTGGCCGCGCACGAAGTAACGGTTGCGGTCGTTGACGTCCCCTTCGGTGCCGCCGGTCGGGTTGACGACATTGTAGAAGCCGTCGCGGCGCGAGTAGACTCCGTCCACCCGGAAAGCGACATGCTCACCGATCGGCCCGGTCACGGCGCCCGCGGCGCGAATCTGATCGTAATTGCCGTAGGTCAGCTCGGCATAGCCGCCGAACTCGAATTCGGGCCGGCGCGTGATGATGTGGATAAGGCCCGCCGAGGCGTTGCGGCCGAACAGGGTCCCCTGCGGACCGCGCAGCACCTCGATCCGCTCGACTTCGCCGAGCTCGTTGAGGCCGACGCCGCTGCGCGAGCGATAGACGCCATCGATGAAGACCGCGACCGAGCTTTCGAGGCCGGGATTGTCGCCGACCGTGCCGATGCCGCGGATACGGGCCGAGCCGTTGGCCTCGGTGCCGGTCGAGGAAACGAGCAGCGAGGGGGCGAGCTGGTTCAATTGGCGAATGTCGCTGGCGCCGCTGTTCTGCATGGCCTCGCCGCCGACGGCGGTCACGGCGAGCGGAACGTCCTGGAGAACCTGGCGGCGGCCCTGGGCGGTGACGACGATCTCGCCCTCTTCGGCCGCGTCCCCGGCGGGTTGGGCGGCAGCGTCGGCCGGGGCGGTGGGGTCCTGCGCGTGCGCAAAAGTCGGCGTGGCAAGCGCGGCGAGTCCCGCGGACAGCAGCCAATATCTCTTCATGGTAACCCCTCCCAGAGAATTTTTTGGTTGTTTGGAGGGAAGGCTAACGTGAACGGAAACCTTTCGCCAGCTTAAAAGCCGCGGTTTCCCGTAGGTTTGGGAGGTTTATTGCAAATCCGCAACAGAATGGTTGCAAGTTGCAACCGACCACGACCGCTGCCGTTACGGAAAGCGCGTGTTTCCAAATCCGGCGACGGCGTCCGGCGCGGCCGCGAGAGGCTTCAGGGTCAGGCGGCGGCGCGAATGCCGCGCCTGGACCTCCGGCGTAGGTCGGCGAGGCAGCGGCCGGCGGTCTTGCCGTCCCAATAGAGCGGCCGCTTCGGCGCGGCGCGATCCGCCCGGAGGGCCGCGTCGAGCAGAACAGGCAGGTCGGCGGCGGTCGCGAGGCAGTTGGTGCCCTCGTCGATCGTGATCGGCCGCTCGGTATTCTCGCGCAGCGTGAAGCAGGGAATGCCGAGATAGGTGGTTTCCTCCTGAACGCCGCCCGAATCGGTCACGACCGCGGCGGCGCCGACGAGAAGGCTCATGAAGCGGATATAAGGGAGCGGTTCGATCAGGCGCACGCCCGCCGCTTCGAGCTTGCGCTCGAGCCCCGCCTCGGCGAGCCGGGCCGCGGTGCGCGGGTGGACCGGAAAGACCAAGGGAAGGCGCAGCTGGACCTTGACGAGGCAGGCGGCGAGGCGGGCGAGCGCGGCGGGATCGTCGACATTGGACGGCCGGTGCAGCGTGACGACGCCGTAGGACGATCCGGCGACGCCCAGCTCGCGCGGCACGCCGGCGGCCGCGATCGCCGGCCGCGTCCGTTCGAAGCTGTCGAGCATGATGTTGCCGACATGGGCGATGCGCGCGTCGGGAATGCCCTCGTCGAGCAGGTTCCGGTCGGCGTCGGGCGAGGGCGTCCAGAGCACGTCGCAGACCGCGTCGGTGGCGAGGCGGTTGATTTCCTCGGGCATGCGGCGGTCGCGCGAGCGCAGGCCCGCTTCGAGATGGACGGTCGGGATGCCGAGCTTGACCCCGGTAAGCGCGGCGGCGAGGGTCGAATTGACGTCGCCGACCACGACCAGCCAGTCGGGCCGGTGCGCCAGCGCCACCTTCTCATATTCGATCATCACCCGCCCGGTTTGCCCGGCATGGCTGTCCGAGCCGATGCCGAGATGGAAATCGGGATCGGGCAGGCCGAGGTCCTTCAGGATCGCATCCGACATGTTGGAATCGTAATGCTGGCCGGTATGGACGAGCACCGGCGCGAAGTCGGGCGCGGCGCTCAGCGCGTGCCAGAGCGGCGCCACTTTCATGAAATTGGGGCGCGCGGCGGCGATCAGATGGACGGTCTCGGCGGACAAATCGGGCTCCTCACAGAGCCGCGATATGCCTGATCGGGGTTAAAACGCTCTCAACGGAGCGTCACTTGGGGGCGAGCACCATCAGCATCTGGCGGCCTTCCATGCGCGGGTGCTGCTCGATTTTCGCGGTCTCGGCGACATCCGACTGGACGCGCTGGAGGAGCTGCATGCCGAGCTCGCCATGGGCGAGCTCGCGCCCCCTGAAGCGGAGCGTGATCTTCACCTTGTCGCCCTCGCCGATGAACGAAAAGACCTTCTTCATCTTCACGTCATAATCGTGGTCGTCGATGTTCGGACGCATTTTGATCTCCTTGATCTCCTGCGTCTTTTGCGACTTGCGGGCGAGGTTGGCCTTTTTCTGGGCCTCGTATTTATATTTGCCGACGTCGAGGAACTTGCAGACCGGCGGATCGGCGTTGGGCGACACCTCGACGAGGTCGAGGCCGACTTCGGCGGCCTGCTCGATGGCTTCGGCGGTCAGGAGGACGCCCAGATTCTCGCCATTCTCATCGATCACGCGCACCTTGGGCACGGAGATGAATTCGTTGAAGCGGGGGCCGTGGAGCGGGGGTGCGGCGGGTCGCCGGTTGATGGGGGGACGTATGTTGGTTTCTCCGTAAAGCCGTGAAAGAGCGCATCACCTAGTGAAGAATCGCGGCGATTGAAAGACGGCCGCGCCGAAGGGCCCGCATTTCACGCCTCTTTGTGTCGATTCAACCGCGAAGGTCGGGCGGCAATGCCTCGGCTGCAAGCCGCTCGGCCAGCGCGTCGAGGCCGATCACCTCCTGTTGCGCGTCGGGCCCAAGCGGACGCAGCGCGACCGTTCGTTCCTCGGCCTCGCGCTTGCCGACGACGACGAGATAGGGGACGTGCGCCAGGCTGTGCTCGCGCACCTTGTAGTTGATCTTCTCATTCCGAAGGTCCGCGTCGACGCGCATCCCGGCGGCCGCGAGCGCCGCAACGACTTCGCGGGCGTAATCGTCGGCGTCGGAGACGATCGTCGCCACCACGGCCTGGACCGGCGCCAGCCAGAGCGGGAACCGGCCGGCATGGTGCTCGATCAAAATGCCCAGGAAGCGCTCGAACGTGCCGAGGATCGCGCGGTGCAGCATCACCGGTACATGCTTCGCGCCATCCTCGCCGACGTAGAAGGCGTCGAGCAGGCCCGGCATCACATAATCGAGCTGCAAAGTCCCGCACTGCCAGGTCCGGCCGATCGCGTCGGTCAGGTGGAATTCGAGCTTGGGGCTGTAGAAGGCGCCCTCGCCGGGCAGCTCCTCCCAGCCATATTCGGGACCGTCGCGGCCGGCGAGGCGGACCGCGTCGCGCAGGTCCTGCTCGGCCTTGTCCCACATCTCGTCGGTGCCGGCGCGCTTCTCGGGGCGGAGCGCGAGCTTGATCGCATAGTCGGCGAAGCCCAAATCCTTGTAGATCGAATCGAGCAGGTCGCAGAACGCCCGCGTCTCCTCGACGATCTGGTCCTCTCTGGCGAAAATATGGGCGTCGTCCTGGGTGAACTGGCGCACCCGCAAGATTCCGTGCAACGCGCCGTGCGGCTCGTTTCTGTGGCAGCACCCGAACTCGGCCAGGCGGATCGGCAGGTCGCGATAGCTCTTGATACCCTGGCGGAAGATGAGGATGTGCGCCGGGCAGTTCATCGGCTTCAGGGCCATCAGGCCGCCCTCGCCTGTGAGCACGGGCTGGCCCTCCTCGGTATTCGGCACCTCGTCGGGGACGACGAACATGTTCTCGCGATATTTCCCCCAATGGCCCGACGCTTCCCACTGGCGCGCATCCATAAGCTGCGGCGTCTTGACCTCGCGATAGCCGGCATCGTCGAGGCGGCGGCGCATATAGGCTTCGAGCTGGCGCCACAGGATATAGCCCCTGGGGTGCCAGAAGACCGAGCCGTGGGCCTCGGCCTGGAGGTGGAAGAGGTCCATCTCCTGCCCGATCTTGCGATGGTCGCGTTTCGCCGCCTCCTCGAGGCGGACGAGGTGCGCCTCGAGCTGCTTGCGGTTGAGCCAGCCGGTGCCGTAGATGCGCGACAATTGCGGGTTGTTCTGGTCGCCGCGCCAATAAGCGCCGGAGACCCGGGTCAGCCTGAACGCGTCGGGATCGAGCTTGCCGGTCGAGGCGAGGTGCGGACCGCGGCACAGGTCCATCCAGCCGCCCGACCGGTACATCGTGATCTCTTCGTCGGCCGGGAGCTCCATCACCCATTCGGCCTTGAACGCCTCCCCCTGCTTCTCGAAGAAGGCGCGGACGTCGTCTCGCGTCCACACCTCGCGCACGAGAGGCTCGTCGCGGGCGATGATCCGGCGCATCTCCTCCTCGATCGCCGGCAGCTCCTCCTCGGTAAAGGGGCCGTGCTCGGAGGTCGGGGCAAAATCGTAATAGAAGCCGTCATCGGTCGCCGGACCGAAAGTGATCTGCGTGCCCGGGAACAGGTTCTGGACCGCCTCGGCGAGGATGTGGGCATAATCGTGCCGCGCCAGCTCGAGCGCGTCGGCCTCGTCGCGCGCGGTGATCAGAATGAGCTCGGCATCGCCCTCGAACGGCCGGCCGATGTCGCGCACCTCGCCATTGACGCGCGCGGCCAGCGCTGCCTTGGCGAGCCCCGGTCCGATCGCGGCCGCCACGTCCGCCGGCGTGGTCCCGCGCTCGACCTCGCGGACCGATCCATCGGGCAGCTTGATCGAGAACAGTTCGGACATCGGGTTGCGGGCTCCAGGAGGCAGTGAATCGAGCCGCCATAGATGGGCGCCCGAGCCGGTTCAAGGAAGGCCGGCAAAACTTTGCAATCCGCCGCCGGGCCCTGAAACGCAACTCGCCTAACAATTCTTTTTGACAACAATTAGGGCTACTAAGAAAAACGCCATTTCGAGGATTCCGGTCGCTCTCCTGCCGTGCTATAAAGTGGCCGCCCCTCCAATCGGGGAGGGCCGACGATGACAGGGGGATACAGGATGAGGAAGCTCGTTTCCGCGACCGTCTCGGCCGCCCTTTGCATGCTAAGCGTGGCGCCCGCCATGGCCCAGGACTACCGCTTCACCGGCTTCGACGCGCCGCGCGGCGCGACCGCGACCCTGAACCTCCGGGTGCCGCTCGGCACCCAGCGCCGGCAGGCACAGCCGAGCTACGGCCTGACCTTCGGCTACGGTCGGACCGTCGCCGCGCCGACGCTGGACGGGCGGACCACGACCCGCGCCGTCAACCTCGCCGATTTCCGCTTCTCGGGGCGTGAGCTGCAGAGCGCGCGCGTCGCCAGCTTCGATCTCGCCAATCTCGACCGCGACCGGCGCTTGTCGAACCTGAACGGCTCGGTCTCGACCGTCTGGGTCATTGTCGGCGCTGCCGCGGTCGGCGTCGGCGTCTGCCTGCTCGTCCTCGACTGCTTCGACGGCAACGACGACGATCCGGCCACCTAGGAAGTGTTCATCGCCGGCGCGGCCTTCCCCCGCGCCGGCCCGCCTCTCGCCAGCCCGGGCGTCCGCTGTTAAGCGGGCGCGCATGACCCGCATCGACTATCTCGAGGCGCGCGAGGGCGTGCATCTCGCCTATCAGCACCGCGTCGGGCGGGGGCCGGCGATCGTCTTTCTGCCCGGCTACGCGTCGGATATGGCGGGCGCCAAGGCGAGCGCGCTCGACGCCTGGGCGGAACGCGAGGGCCGCGCGATCCTTCGCTTCGATTATGGCGGCTGCGGCCTCAGCGGCGGCGCGTTCGACGACCAAAGCCTGGGCCTCTGGCTGGGCGACGTGCTGGCGATGATCGACAAGGTCGCCGAAGGCCCGCTCGTGCTGGTCGGCTCATCGATGGGCGGCTGGCTGATGCTGCGCGCCGCGCTCGAGCGGCCTGAGCGCGTCGCGGGGCTGGTCGGCGTGGCGGCCGCGCCCGATTTCACCGCCTGGGGCTTCACCCAGGAGCAGAAGATGACGATCCTGCGCGAAGGCAGGCTCGAGGAGCCGAGCCCTTATGGCGACGCGCCCACGATCACCACCCGCGCTTTCTGGGAGAGCGGCGAGGCGCTGAGGC
>DASQFO010000213.1:0-4138 GCA_035633095.1 Allosphingosinicella sp.
CTGCCCGATTGCATCGCGTTCTTCTCGCGCTGGTAGATCCGTGCCGCCATGGCCCTCGCCCTGCCGAAGAACGCGGCGCGAATCAAGGACGGACGCCGCGCGAGCGAGCGACATGAGAAGTCATCACGGCCTTCGCCGGGATGACTCTGTTCTGGAGCCGGCCCTTGCGTGTGCCGGTGCGGAGAGCGGGGCTAGCGGCTCGCCTGCCACCCCACTATCACGCTCGTCGATGGCGACGGAGAAGACGCGACGGGGGCCGACCCGCCGGCAGCTGCTGATCGGCGGCGGCGCCGGCGTCGGCCTCTACGTCGCCTGGCGCTTCTGGCCGCGCAGCTATGCGCCCAACCTGCGCGCGCGGGAGGGCGAGACCCTGTTCAACGCCTTCCTCAAGATCGGCCGCGACGGCCGCGTCTCGGTGGCGGTGCCGCAGACCGAACTGGGCCAGGGCGTCTATACCAGCCTGCCGCAGATCCTCGCCGACGAGCTCGGCGCCGACTGGCGGACGCTCGGCGTCGAGCCGGCGCCGATCAGCCCGCTCTACGCCAATCTGCTTGCCGCCGAGGAAGCGGCCGACGACAGCGGCTGGCCGGCGGTCTTCGAGGGCGCCGGACGCTGGGTGGCGCGCGGCTATGCCACCCGGAGCGCGCTGATGCTGACCGGCGGCTCGACCTCGGTGCGCGCCTTCGAGGCGCGGCTGCGCGAGGCGGGGGCGGCCGCGCGGGCCCTGCTCTCCATGGCCGCGGCCGACCGCTGGAACGCCAATTGGGAGGAGCTCGACACCCGCGCCGGCTTCGTCTGGAAGGGCGCCGACCGCATCCCGTTCGCCGATTTGGCCGAAGCGGCGGTGGGCTACGATTTGCCCGAGAATTTGCCCGTCCGCGGGGGGCTCGAGCACCGCCTGGTCGGCCAGCCGCTGCCCCGGCTCGATCTTCCGGCCAAGATCGACGGCTCGGCCATGTTCGCCGGCGACGTCCGTCTGCCCAATATGGTCTATGCGGCGGTGCGCAGCGGCCCGCCCGGGAGCCGCCTCGCCGCGGTCGATAAAGCGGCGGCGGACCGGGTGATCGGCGCGCTCAAGACCTTCGAGAACCCGGCCTGGGCAGGTGTGGCGGCGACCAATTGGTGGGCGGCGGCGCGCGCGCTCGACGCGATGAACCCGCGCTTCGCGCTTCCGGCGGGCGCCAGCAATGCGAGCATCGCGGCCGCGCTCGCCGCCGCGCTCGATTCGGACGATTCCGACCGCATCTTCGAGACCGGCGACATGGAGTCTGGCTTTCCCGGCGCCAGCCCGGTCAGCGCCCGCTACGAAGTCGGCCTCGCGCCGTCGGCGCCGATCGAGCCCTTGACCGCGACCGCCCGGGTCACCGGCGACCGGCTCGAAATCTGGGCGCCGACCCAGGCGCCGGGCCTCGCCCGCGCCGCCGCCGCCCGCGCGATCGGCTTTTCGGAGAGCCAGGTGACACTCTATCCGATGCTCGCCGGCGGCGGCTACGGCCGCAAGCTCGAGATGGACGCGATCGAGCAGGCGGCGGTGATCGCGTCGACGATGGGCCGCCCGGTCCAGCTCGTCTGGCCGCGCATCCAGGAAATCCAGCGCGACACCTTCCGCCCCGCCGCGGCGGCGAACATGACCGCGTGGATCGCGCGGGGCCGGATCCAGGGCTGGCGGGCGGTGATCGCCGCGCCGACGACCGCCGCCCAGGTCGCGGCGAGGATCGGCGCCGGCAGCCGGCTGATCCGCCCCGACCGCGCCGCCGTCGCCGGCGCCGTGCCGCCTTACGGCATCGCCAATGTCAGGATCGACCACGCGCCCGCCGAGATCGGCATCCGGACCGGCCTGTGGCGCGGCGCCGCGCACAGCTACACCTGCTATTTCACCGAATGCTTCACCGACGAGCTGGTCCGGGCGGCCGGGCTCGAGCCGCTCTCGTTCCGCATGTTTCTGCTCGCCAACAATCCGCGCCTCGCCCGCTGCCTCGCCACCGCCACCTCGATCGGCGGCTGGGACGGCGGCCCGCCCGGCAGCGGCATGGGGATCGCCTGCCACAGCGCCTTTGGCTCGCACATCGCCTGCCTGGTCGAGATCGAGATCAGCCGCGAGCAGCGGGTGCGGGTGCTGCGCGCGGTCGCCGCGGTCGATTGCGGGCGGGTGGTCAATCCCGAGATCGTCAAGCAGCAGATCGAGGGCGGCATCGTCCACGGCGTGTCGGCCGCGATCGGCCGCCCGATCGAGATTCGAAACGGCATCCCAATTGCGCGTTCGATCGGCGCCTACGGCCTCCCGATCCTGCGCGACGCGCCCGAGGTGACGGTCGAGCTGCTCGACAGCGAGGAGGAGCCGGGCGGCGTCACCGAGCTTGGCGTTCCGCCGGCGGCGCCCGCGGTCGCCAACGCCTATTTCTCGCTGACCGGCCAGCGCGTCCGCACCCTGCCGATCGTGATCGGGGCGCGGCGATGATTTCCAGAACCGGCGTTCTCCTGATCAACCTTGGAACGCCCGACGCGCCCGCGCCCAGGGCGGTCAGGCGCTACCTCAAGGAGTTCCTCTCCGATCCGCGCGTGGTCGAGATCCCGCAACTGGTCTGGCAGCCGATCCTGCGCGGGATCATCCTCACCACCCGCCCGAAAAAGTCCGCGCGCGCCTACCGGCAGGTGTGGATGGAGGAGGGCTCGCCGCTCGCCGTCTTCACCGCGCGCCAGGCCGAGGCGCTCGACGGCGCTTACGGGCCGCGGGTCATCGTCGATCACGCCATGCGTTACGGCCGGCCCGCCATCGCCGAGCGGATCGACGCGCTCCAGGCGGCGGGCTGCGAGCGGATCCTGCTCGCGCCGCTCTACCCGCAATATTGCGCCGCCACGACCGCGACCGCGCTCGACGAGGCCTTCGCCCATTTGCGCCGCCTGCGCGCGCTGCCCGCCTTGCGCACGCTGCCGCCTTATTACGGGGACCCGATCTACATCGCCGCGCTCAAGAAGAGCCTCAACGCCGCGCTCGACGCGGTGGATTTCGAGCCGCAGGCGCTGATCGCCAGCTTCCACTCCATGCCCGAGCGAACCCGCGATCTCGGCGATCCCTATCACGTCCATTGCCTGAGGACCGCCGCCTTGCTCTCCGAGGCGCTCGAACGCGAGCTGATCACCGCCTTCCAGTCGCGCTTCGGCCGCGCCAAATGGCTCGGGCCCGCCACCGACAAGGTGCTGGCAGGGCTTCCCGCCAAAGGCGTCACCAGGCTCGCCGTCTTCGCGCCCGGCTTCGCCGCCGATTGCCTGGAGACGCTCGAGGAGCTGGCGATCCGCGGCCGCGACACCTTCCTTGGCGCCGGGGGAACCGACTTCGCCTATCTGCCCTGCCTCAACGATTCGCCCTGCGGCGTCATGATGCTGCGCGCGCTGATCGCCCGCGAGCTTGAAGGATGGCTGCCCGCGCAATAAGGGCCTCCAACAACAAAAAAGAAGGAGAGGCACATGGCACGCGTCGCAATCGTCACCGGCGGCACCAGGGGCATTGGCGAGGCGATCAGCGTCGCGCTGCAGGAGTCGGGCGTCACCGTCGCGGCCAATTATGCCGGCAACGAGGAGAAAGCGCGCGCCTTCAGCGACCGCACCGGCATCAAGTCCTATAAGTGGGACGTCTCCGATTACGACGCCTGTATCGCCGGCGTGGCTGAGGTCGAGGCCGAACTCGGCGCGGTCGACGTCCTCGTCAACAATGCCGGCATCACCCGCGACGGCACCATGAAAAGAATGGAACGCGCCTCGTGGGACGAGGTGATCGACGTCAATCTGGGCGGCTGCTTCAACATGGCCAAGGCGGTGTGGAACGGCATGAACGAGCGCAAATACGGCCGCGTCGTCAACATCGGCTCGATCAACGGCCAGGCGGGCCAGTACGGCCAGGTCAATTACGCCGCCGCCAAATCGGGCATTCACGGCTTCACCAAGGCCCTGGCGCAGGAAGGCGCCCGCGCCGGCATCACCGTCAACGCGATCGCGCCGGGCTATATCGATACCGACATGGTCGCCGCGGTGCCGCCCGAGGTGCTCGAGAAGATCGTCGCCAAGATCCCGGTCGGGCGGCTCGGCAAGGCGGGCGAGATCGCGCGCGGCGTCACCTTCCTCTGCTCGGAGGACGGCGGCT
>DASQFO010000214.1:0-7331 GCA_035633095.1 Allosphingosinicella sp.
GGGGCAGGACCATGTCCATCATGAAAGCGATGCGGGCGGCCAGTGAGGCCCCCCCGCTGACCGGCTTCAACCTCTACGCGGCCGCGATTCTGATCGGCCTCGGCAACTTCCTGGTGGTGCTCGACACCACGATCGCCAACGTCTCCATCCCGACGATCGCCGGCAGCCTCGGTGTTTCGTCGACCCAGGGCACGTGGGTGATCACCTCCTATGCGGTCGCCGAGGCGATCACCGTCCCGCTGACCGGCTGGCTCTCCAAGAAGTTCGGCGCGCAGCGCACCTTCATCACCTGTTTCCTGGCATTCGCGATCGGGTCGCTTCTTTGCGGCCTGTCGGGCTCGCTCGGCATGCTGCTTGGCATGCGCGTGCTGCTCGGCCTGTTCGGCGGCCCGATCATGCCGCTGTCGCAGATGCTGCTGCTGCGCATCTTCCCCAAAGAGAAGGCGACCCTCGCGACCGTGATCTGGGCGATGACGACTCTGATCGGGCCGGTCGCCGGCCCCATTCTCGGCGGCATCATCTGCGACAATTACGGCTGGCAGTGGATCTTCTACATCAAGGTCCCGATCGCGGCCGCCGGCGGCCTCGGCCTTTGGTGGCTGTTGCGCGGCCAGGCCGACCCGAAAATGCAGGCGTTCATCGACAAGGTCGGGCTCATTCTGCTCGTCATCTGGGTCGGCGCTCTGCAGATCATGCTCGACGAAGGCCGCAACCACGACTGGTTCAACTCGCACGAGATCCAGGTTCTGGCCGTGATCGCCGCCGTCGGCTTCATCGCCTTCCTGATCTGGGAGCTCACCGAGGAGAACCCGATCGTCGACCTCAGGATCTTCCGCCACCGCGGCTTCGTCGGGGCCGCGACGACCTACTCCGTTGCGTTCGGCGCCTTCTTCGCCAGCATCGTGATCCTGCCGCTCTGGCTGCAGACCAACATGGGCTACACCGCCACCTGGGCGGGGTATGCGACGGGCATCATGGGCATCCTTGCGGTGCTGTGCTCGCCCTTGGTCGGCAAGGCTGTCCAGAAGTTCGATCCCCGGATGATCGTCTTCCTCGGCATCATTGGCCTCGCCGGGGTAATGCTGTGGCGGATGTGGACGTTCAGCAGCGACGTCACCTTCCTGCAGATGGCGTGGCCGACGCTCCTCACCGGCGTGTTCATGGTCATGTTCTTCGTGCCGGTGACCGGTCTCGCCATGGCCAGCGTCGAGCCCCACGAGCAGGCGAACGCCGCCGGCATCTCGAACTTCATGCGGACGCTGTGCGGCGCCTTTGCGACCTCGCTGATCCAGAGCCAATGGTCGAACGCCACCCGCGTCAACAACACCGAGATCGCGAACTCGATGGTGCACGGACAGGCGGCGGTCGATGCGATGACCGCGCAGGGCGTTCCGGTCGAATCGGCAAGGACGATGCTTTCCTACGTCGTCGATGGCCAGAGCGTGATGCTCGCGACCCTTAACATGTTCGGCCTGATCGCGGTCTGCCTCTGCGTCGCCGCGGCCATCATCTGGCTGGTGCCCAAGCCCAAGGGCCCGATCGACACCAGCGGCGCGCACTGAGCGCCGCAATGACCGCCCAGAATCTCCAGGAAGAAGGAACGACCGAAATGCCGAGTTTGAATGGAAATGTCGCCGCGCTCGCGCTGCTGGCGCTGTGCGCCGCCGAGCCGGCGCTGGCGAGGATCTCTGAACCGCCCGCCATGCCCACGGCCGAGCCGACGCCGCGACTGGGAACCGACACGGCCCCGGTAGCGCCCGCCGGCCTGCCTGTTCGCGAGGAGGAGGGCTGCTGCAACGGAATGGGCGGCCCGGTCGAGGAGGAACCGGTGGTCGTCCTCGGGCCCCTCGCCGATCCGGCCGCCGAGTGGCGGCGTTGGGTCGCCCCAACCGATGCCAATTTCGAGCGCCGTTATGCGCCGAGGCCGGCACCCAGCCTCAACCCGATCACCCTGCGCTTCTGAAAAGGCGCCGCCGCGTGCGGCTGCGAACCACCGAACCCATTCGAGGAGAAGAAACCATGCGATCCTTCATTCTGATTCCAACCCTGGTGATCGTGCCTTTCGCGGTGATCGCCTTGCTGAAGACGGTTACCGGCGACCCCATGAGTGCGGTCGTTCTGGGTCTCGTCATCTTCGTGACCGTGGCTGCCTGGTTCGCCGGGCCTTCGGCTTCCGCCTCTCCCGCTGTGAGCCGGAGGCGATAGTGACCATCCTGCATGTGTCCAAGGATGTCCGACGCCGTCCAGCAAGGTCCACGCTCTAATCTTCTCACGGCGAAATCACGCCGTCAGCCGCCCCATCTGTGCGCCACCACCCGCGATGGCTGCAGCCGGGCGTCGACCAGCAAGGTCTCCTCGAACTCGGACTCGCGCACCGCCACCTTGAGGTCGAACGCGAACCAGTCGGTGCGCAATTGCGGCTGGAGCTGGACGTCGAGCGGAACGGTCAATTCGCTCATCGCCTCGATCCGCCAGAATTCGATCTGGTTCGACCAGCCCGCCGCCGGCCGCGCGGCCAGGATCCGGCGCGCGCGCGGCACGTCGAGCTGTCCCGGCGCGAGCATCGCCAGCAAGGGCGCCTGCGCCGGCGCAAGCGTGTTGATGTTGATCGGCGACAAGTCGCTGACCGGCAGCGCGCACAGCCAGGGCCGGACGCGGGCGTAGATCTCGCCGCTCATCCCCGCCAGGACGCGCACTTCGCCCGGATCGGCGAACAGGGTGTTGCCGGTGCGGTAGGGCGCCGCGCCCGCCTGATAGGTTTCGTCCTCGGCGCCGCCGGGCCCGGGCGCGGTGTCGCTGTCGACCCAGTCCGCCGCCGCCTCCGCGATCCGCCGCGCGTCCGCCTCGGGCACTTCGAGCGCTATCATCAGCCCGGTGAACTGGAGCACGCCCGAGGGACGCCGGGCGAGGCCGGTCGCGCTTTGGCCCTCGGCGACCGAGTTGACGTTGAAGCAATTTCCGCCGTCGCGGATGCGGACGTCGGCCGCCGCTCCGCCGGGCAGCGCGATATGGCGCACCGCCCCGTTCCAGTCGCCGGGATCGGTCCGCGCCGGATTCCGGGAGACGAGGTCGTCGATGGTGAGGATGGCGAGCTGCTCGACGCCGTCGGCGAAAGCGCGCGCCTGATCGAGCGCGGTCGCGTTGGCGGCGATCGCGCGCGAGAGCCGGAGCCCCTCCATCGCCGCCGCCGCGATCGCGCCGGTGACCGCGACCAGCAGCAGCACGGCGAGCAGCGCCGCGCCTTTCTCGCTTTGGGCCACGCGCTTCACCGGGGGCCCCCAACCAAAAAGAGCTGGCGCAGCACCCCCTGCCCCTCGCTGTCGGTGACCAGCTCGAGCGCGACCGGCAGCGAAGCGGCGTCGGTCGGGTCCCAGCGCGCGCGCCAGACGCCCTCACGGTCGCGGTAGCGCAGCCGCACCCGGCGCACGCCTTCCAGCAAAGGCGCCGCGACCGCGCGGGCGTCGCCGTCGACCGCGCCATAGCCCCAGCGTTCGAGCCTTCCGTCGCGCAGCCGGTATTCGACCCGCTGCAGCGAGCCGTGCGCCGCCGCCTCGTCGTCCCAGCCGCGCCGGATCAATGCGACGAGCAAAGCCTCCTCGCCATTGCCGCCGAAGAAGGCCGGCCGCGGCCGGCCGTCCCGGTCGCGGCGGACCCGCGGCGTCGCCTGGCTCAAATCGGCGGTGAAGAGCGCGCCGGTCCGCCGCACCGCGCCGAGCGAATCGAGCAGCCGCTCCGACGTCTCCTGCGTGCGCACCGTCAGCGTCAGCAGGGCGACGCCGGCGGCGGTGATCATCGCGAAGATGGAGAGCGCGATCAGCATCTCGACCAGCGTGAAGCCCTGTTCCTTAAACCGCTTCATGCCGGCGCCCGGCGGAAGACGATCAGGGTCGCGCGCCCGGGCCCACCGGCCTCCGGCACGACGCGGATCTCGATCTGCTGGATGCGCGCTTCGGGCGAGCGCATCACGTTGCGGGTCCAGCGCCAGCGCCTCCCGGCATTGACCGCCTCGCCGGCCGTCGCGCCGAAGGCCGGGGGCGCCGGATCGGTCAGCGTTTCGACCGCGAGGTTCTTCGCCACCATCTGCGCCAGGGCCTGGTCGCCGAGCCGGGCGCTGTTCGCCGCGGTCGCGCCGCCGAGACGCAGCAAAGCCAGAGCGGCGAGGCTGAAAACGGCGAGCGCCACCAGCATCTCGATCAAAGTGAAGCCGTGTTCGGCGGAACGCCAAGAAGGACTGAAGCCGTGTTCGGCGGAACGCCACAAAGGACTGAAGCCGTCATCAGAGGGTTCAAGGGCGGACATGGACGCCCCCGTCGCCGCTTATCTCGACCGTCGCCCGCCGGCCGCCGCGGCGCAGAACGACGAAGGCGGGCTCGGCAAGGCCGGTCGAATCGAAGCGGATGCTGCCGCTCCTTGTCCCGGCGATTTCGGCTACGGTCTCATCAACCCAGTCGTAATGCGCCTCCGCCCGCCAGGCGCCGCCGACGCGACGCGCGACCTCGTAGCCGCCGCCGCCGACCTGGACCGCGACCGGCCGCGATTCGAGGATCGCTTGGTCGCGCGCCGCCTTGGTCCGCGCCGCGAAGCGCACCGCCTCCGATTCGACGCTTCCCCCCGGCTCGGGCATCGCCAGCACGACCGCGGCCGCCGCCAGGGCGATGATGACGAGCACCACCATCAGCTCGACCAGGGTGAAGCCCTGGGTGCGCTTGTCGGGTTCAGCCATAAGCGGCCTTGGCCTTTATCAGAGCGCGGGCGGCGAGGAAGGCGCGATAGAGCCGGTCCGCTTCGGCCTCGGCCTCCTTTTCGTCGAGATCGATCATCCGGACATTGTGCATCGCCGTCGCGCCCGCGGTGTCGACGAGCAACGTGGCAAGGCGGAGCGGGCGCTGGACCGGGCCGCGCGAGACGCTGATCGTCTGGGTCTTCTCGTAGGGGAGCACCCGGAGACGGCGGCGCAACAGGCCGCCGGTCACGTAGAGCGCGCGCTCATCCGCGGCATGGCCGTGGCTGCGCCAGCGCAACGCCGCGGCAAGCGCGAGCAGGGCCATCGCGGCGGCGCCGATCCCGACGATCGGATCGATGAAGAAGGCGGCCGCGGCCAGAGGGACGGCGAACATCACAGGCGGCGCGATCTTGCGGACCAAGGCGCGGGCCGGGGCGCCGCGGAACGCCGCGCGCGGCGGCGGCGGCGGGAACCCGGCCTCGGCGAGGATCGGCATTATCTCCTCCATCCGCGCGAACGGGGCCGCCACCTGCACCCCGCCTTCTTTCCTGTCCGCGCCCAGGGTCTGGAAGGAAAGCCGATACCAGCCGAGCGCGCGCGCGATCGGCCCGCTTTCGATCACCGCGACCTGGGTGCGGCGGATCGGGATCACCACCTCGGACAGGGTGAACAGGCCTCGCTTGCGCCTGAGCCCGGCCTCGGTCCGGGTCAGGGCGAAGCCGAAATCGCGCGCGACCGTGCGCACGATTCCCGCGATCACTCCGAGCATGATGACGAGCGCGGCGAGCCCCAGCCCCAGCCGGAGCGAGACCAGATGGGCGGCCTTGTCCGCCCGTTCCGGCGTGAAAAACTGCTCCCACTCGACGATGCCGAGCTGATCGAGCTGCTGCACCGCCGCCGAGATCGCCGCGAGGAAGATCAGCGAGAAGCCGAACAGGCCCGAAAAGAGCAGCCGCTTCAAATCCATCGCGAACAGGATCGGCTCCTCCGCCCGCGCGGCAGGCGCCGCCGCTTCCGCCGGCCGCGCCCCGTGCCGGATGAAGTCGCGCAACGCGCGGGCGTCGGCGAGCGCGATCATGTCGAGATTGCCTTCGTCCTTGGCCGCGCCGCCGGTCTCGATCCTGACCTTGGCGGTGCCGAACAGCCGCGCGAGCAGCCTTTGCTCAATGGCGATGTCCTGGACGCGGTCGAACGGAATGACCCGGCGCTGGCGCTGGAGCAGCCCTTTCTCGATCACGATCTCGTTCGGCCCCAGGGTATAGCGGAAGCGCCACCAATAGATGAAGGCGAGGACGCCGCCGATCGCCAGCATGACGAGCGCGAGAATGAGGAATCGGCCCAGGCCCTGGCTCCGCCCGGTCGCGGCGAGGCCGATACCGACGGCCAGCATCTGCGGGACGACCCGCAGCCAGCGCGCAAGCAAAGTCGCCGGATGCAGCCGCCTCGGCCCGAACGCGGCCTCGCTCACACCAGATCCTGGCGGATCTTGACGCGGATGCGGTCGCGCATCGCCTCGGCGTCGCCGTGGGTGAGGCCGGGCAAGGGCACCGACGCGCCGTTGGTGCCGGCGGTGTGCAGGATCAAGGTGGCGAGGCCGAACGGCCGCTGGATCGGCCCCTGCGCGATGTCGATATGCTGGACGCGGCCGAACGGCACGATGGTCCGCACCCTGAACCAGCGTCCGCGCCTGATCTCGATCTCGTCCTCACCCTCGAAATAGCCCCAGCCGCGATAGCGACGCGCCGGCAAGAGCAGAGTGGCGATCAGCCCGAGCAGCAGCACCGCGCCCGGCACGGCGAGCGGCTGCAGCCCGGTTCCGCCGAGCAGAACGAGATCGAGCGCATAGGCGCCGGCCGTCGCCGCCGCCGCTGCCAGCCCGATCCGGATCCTCAGCACCTTGATCTGGCTCGGATGGAGCGGCATCATCGCCCTCGTTTCGTCTCCAGAATCGTCCGGCTGCACGCCCGATCTCCCCATTTCGCCCGCAGGGTGGTGACATTCCTTGGCGAAGAGGGAAAGAGGAGTTCGGCCATTTTGGGGAGCTGAGGATGCCGTCACGCCCGTTCGTCCGCGCCATCGCCTGGGCCGGCGGCGTGATTCTGGCGCTGTTCCTTCCCTATTACTTTCTGTTCCGCCCGGCCGAGGAGGCGCCGGCGCCGCGCCGAAGCTTCGATCCCGGCACCTTCGTCGGCGCGCGCCCGAAGCTCGACGCCCCCAATCTCGCGACCGAGCTCGAGGTGGTCGACGCGATGCTCGGGCTCGCCGAGGTCCGACCCGGCGATTTCGTCGTTGACCTGGGCTCGGGCGACGGCCGCATCCTGATCGCCGCGGCGCGCAGCCTCGGCGCCCGCGGCCTCGGCGTCGAGATCGATCCCGCGCGCATCCGCGAAGCCGATGCCAACGCCCGCGCCGCCGGCGTCACCGGCCGCGTTTCCTTCCGCCGCGGCGACCTGTTCGAAACCCCGCTCGGGGAGGCCGACGTGCTCACCCTCTATCTGACCCAGGAGGTCAATCTCCGGCTGCGCCCGCGCATCCTCTCGCAAATGCGGGCCGGCACGCGGGTGGTCAGCCATGATTTCCACATGGGCGACTGGCGCTGGGACCAGCG
>DASQFO010000215.1:0-1864 GCA_035633095.1 Allosphingosinicella sp.
GGGCCGCTCGGCGAACATGTCGCCGCCGCCATGCTCGAGGGGGATGTAGCACGCCTTGTTGCACTCGGTGGCGAGGCTGATCCCGACCAGGCGGGCCGAGACGCAGTCGCGCCCGTCGGTCTCGGTGTCGATCGCGACCCGGCCGAGGCGGAGGATGTCGGCGATCCAGCGCTCGAGCGCCGCCTCGTCGGCCACGGTCTCGTAGAGCGAGCGGTCGATCTTCGGTTCGGGCCTGACCTCGGCCTGGGTCGGCGCCCGCGCGGGAGAAGCGGCGGCCTGCGCCTGGACGCCGAGCCGGGCGAGCAGGGAGCGGAAGCCGTGATGGTCGAGGAACGCGCGCAAGGGCTCTTCGGGTATCCCCTTCATCGCCAGCGCCTCGAGCGGCTCGGGCAGAGGCGAATCGCAGATCAGCTCGACCAATTGCCGCGACAGCCGTGCCTTGTCGGCATGCTCGATCAGATTGTCGCGCATCTTCGAGGGCTTCATCTCGGGCGCGGCGGCGAGCACCGCCTCCACGTCGCCATATTCCTGGATCAGCTTCGATGCGGTCTTGGGGCCGATGCCGGGGACGCCCGGGACATTGTCGACGCTGTCGCCCATCAAGGCGAGCATTTCGCCGACCTGCTCGGGCGGCACGCCGAATTTCTCGATCACCTCCTCGCGGCCGATCCGGCGGTCGTTCATCGTGTCGAGCATGTCGAGCCCGGGCTCGATCAGCTGCATCAGATCCTTGTCGGAGGAGACGATGGTGACCTGCCAGCCCGCCGCTAGCGCGGCCTTCGAATAGCAGGCGATGATGTCGTCCGCCTCCAGCCCCATCTCCTCGAGGCAGGGGATGGAGAAAGCGCGGGTGGCGTCGCGGATCAGCGGGAATTGCGGGACCAATTCGGGCGGCGCCGGCGGCCGGTTCGCCTTATATTGGTCGTAAAGTTGGTTACGGAACGTCGATTCCGACGCGTCGAGGATGACGGCGAGGTGGGTCGGCCCGTCCTCGCGGTTGAGGCTGTCGGCGAGCTTCCACAGCATCGTGGTATAGCCGTAGACCGCGCCGACATTGAGCCCGAACTTGTTGGTCAGCGGCGGCAGCCGGTGGTAGGCGCGGAAAATATAGGACGAGCCGTCGACGAGATAGAGATGCGGGGAGGGCATGACGCGCGGTCTAGACCAAGCTAAGGTCCGGTTCAAACATCGAGGATTAGGAAGACGGGCGTGAATCGCAGGCATTTCATCATCTCGGGCGCCGCGCTGGCGGTGACGGGCGGGATTGCGGGCCTCGCGGCGCTGACAACCGGGGGCGGCGTCGCCACCGCGGCCGCGCCGCCGCTGGCGCCGAGCCGCTTCTCGGTCGAAATCGTCGGAAGCGGGCCGGACGTGATCCTGATTCCGGGGCTGACGCTGGGCCGCGAGGTCTGGGCCGAGACCGTGGCGGCGATACCCGGCTATCGCTATCATCTGATCCATGTCGCGGGCTTCGCGGGCGCGCCGGCGCGCGGCAATCGCAGCGGCGCGATCGTCTCGCCGCTCGCCGACGAGATCGCCCGCTATATCGAGAGCGCGCGCTTGCGGCGCCCTGCCATCGTCGGCCATTCGATGGGCGGCACGCTGGCGATGATGATCGGCGCGCGCCACCCGGATCGGGTCGGGAAGATCATGGTCGTCGACATGCTGCCCGAGCCAGCCGGCCTGGTCGGCGGCAGCGCCGCGGGCGCCGGCGCGCTCGCCAACAGCCTGCTGTCGGGGCCGAGCGGGCGTCGCCTGGTCGGCTCGCTGATGACCGCGTTCGCCCCGCCCGATTCGGGCGCGCGCCGCAGCGACCCCGACGTCGTCGCCCGCGCCACCAACGAGCTCGTCGTGATCGACCTGA
>DASQFO010000216.1:0-1887 GCA_035633095.1 Allosphingosinicella sp.
CGCCGGAGCGCCGATGGAAGATGTGAGCGACCTTCGCGGAAGGCGGGGCATCCTCGGCTGGATCCTCGGCGCCGCCGCCATCGCCCTGCTCATCTTCGTGATCACCGAATCGTCGAAGAAGAACGATCTCCCCGGAAGCCCCTGAGCGGGAGTTCCGCCGCCGCCGAGGACAAAAATTTAGGGGCGGGCGGCGCGACCGGAAAGTGCGCCAGGGCCCGCCCCTTGATGTGGAACCATGTGGACGCGATAGACTATTCACGGGCCGTGCCAGGGCCGGAAAAGTCCGGAAATCCGGGCTTTTCAGAGTTAGCGGGAATTAACCTTTCGCACTGGCTGTAAAGACTTCCGACAAAGCCAGGCTCCTCCGGACTCTTCACTTCCTCCATTGCGAGTGCCACATGCCGGTCATGGACGATTGGCCCACCGGCAAGGTCGAGCAGGTCGCGCCGCTGGTGCGGCGGCTGCTGGCCGGCAATCCCTCGCCGTTCACTTTTACCGGCACCCAGACTTATATCGTCGGGGAGGGGGAGGTCGCGGTGATCGACCCCGGACCCGATCTGGCGCCCCACGTCGAGGCGATCCTCGCCGCCACGAAGGGGGAGCGGATCGCCGCGATCCTGTGCACTCATACCCACCGCGATCACAGCCCGGCCAGCCGGCCGCTGGCGCAAGCGGCGGGCGCGCCGATCGTCGGCTGCGCCCCGCTCGCGATCGAGGATAAGGGGCCGCGCGCCGACGCCGCCTTCGATTTCGACTATCGGCCGGACCGCGCGCTCGCCGACGGCGAGCGGCTCGATGGGCAGGGGTGGACGCTCACCGCAATGGCGACGCCGGGCCATACCTCGAATCATCTCTGCTTCGCGCTCGAAGACACAGGCGCGCTGTTCACCGGCGATCATGTCATGGGCTGGTCGACCACCGTGGTCTCGCCCCCCGACGGCGACATGACGCTCTACATGGCGAGCCTGAACGCGCTGCTCGCACGCGACGACAAGGTCTATTACCCCGCCCATGGGCCGGCGGTGGTGGAGCCGCACGACCACGTCCGCGCGCTGATCGCGCACCGGCACACGCGCGAAGAGCAGATCCTGGCGAAGCTGGGCGCAGGCGAGGGGCGGATCGGCAAGATGGTCGAGACCCTCTACGCCGACATCGACCCGCGCCTCCATCCCGCCGCCGGCCGCTCGGTCCTGGCCCATCTGGTCGACCTCGCGCGCCGCGGCCTGGTTCGAAACGAAGGCGAAACATGGGCGCTTATCCCCTGAGAAGGCTGGTCTTTCTTGTACCACCATTGCTCGCCTTGCTGATCGGGGCGGGGCTCGGCCTGTTGCTTCGCCCGGCCGCCGACGCGCCCGGCGCGGACCCTGGAGCCATCGCCAGCGCGACGCTGATGTCGGTCCGCGAGCAGGGCCGGCAGACGGTTTTCGCGGCCCGCTTCGTCGCGGTCGCGACGGCGAGCGAGACCCGACTCGGCCTCACCGCGCGCAAGACCCTGATCATGCCCGGCCAGGTCCGCTACAGCGTCGATCTCAGCCGGCTGCGGCGTCAGCACCTCGGCTGGGACGCGGCGACGCGGACGCTGACCCTGACGCTCCCGCCGCTTGAAATCAGCGGGCCGCGGATCGATCTCAACGAGGTGCGCGAATATGCCGAAGGCGGAATCCTGATGGCGCTCACAGATGCCGAGGCCATGTTGGACGAGACCAACCGGCGCGCCGGCCAGGAGGAATTGATGCGCCAGGCGCGCGGAGCTCTGCCGATGGGCCAGGCGCGCGAAGCGGCGATGCGCGATGTCGCGCGCAGCTTCGCTTTGCCGCTGCGCGCGGCTGGGATAGAGGCGAGCGTTGCTATAAGGTTCGTGGACCCGTCCGGGCGCGAGCAGGCGAG
>DASQFO010000217.1:0-2960 GCA_035633095.1 Allosphingosinicella sp.
AGCCCCATGCACTCGCTCATCACGTTGCGGTGGAACCAGGGCGGGCGGAACGTGTCCTCGGCGACCATCCAGCGTGGGGGAAAGATGACGAAATCGGCATTGGCGCGGCCGGGCACGTCGCTCGGCGAGGTGAGGACGGTGAAGATGCTCGGGTCGGGATGGTCGTAGCTGATCGTGCCCAAGGCATTGAACAGGCGCAGGTCGTATTTCGAGGGCGCGAGATTGCCGTGCCAGGCGACGACGTCGAGCGGGCTGTGATCGAGCTCGGTCACCCAGAGCGCGCCGAGATGCTTCTGGACGAGCTCGAAGCGGCCGTCGCGATCCTCGAACGCGGCCCTGGGCGTGAGGAAGTCGCGCGGGTTGGCGAGGCCGTTGGCGCCGATCGGCCCGAGCTCGGGGAGCCTGAACAGGGCGCCGTGATTTTCGGCGACATAGCCGCGCGCCTCGCCGTCGGGAAGCGCCACCCGGAAACGGATTCCGCGCGGGATCAAAGCGATCTCGCCCGGCTCGATTTCGATCCGGCCCATTTCGGTCCTGAGGTCGAGCCGGCCCTGCTCGGGGACGATCAGGAGCTCGCCGTCGGCGTCGAAGAGATAGCGGTCCGCCATGTCCTTGTTGGCGCGGTAGATGTGGATGGCGACGCCCTCGAGATCGGCGGGATCGCGATTGGCCATCATGGTGACGAGGCCGTCGACGAAGTCGGCCGGCGCGTCCGGCACGGCGAGCGGGTCCCAGCGCAGGCGGTTGGGCGCAAGCGGTGCGTCCGCCGTGCCCGGCGCGAACAGCCTGGCGCCTTCATAAGGCCGGTAAAGCGGGTGCGCGGCGCTCGGCCGCATCCGATAAAGCCACGACCGCCGATTCTCGGCGCGCGGGGCGGTGAAAGCGGTGCCGGAGAGCTGCTCGGTGTAGAGCCCGAAGGCCGGGCGCTGCGGCGCGTTGCGGCCTTGCGGCAGCGCGCCCGCCACCGCTTCGGTGGCGAAGTGGCTGCCGAAGCCGGACATCATTTCTTGCTTGGGCGGGCCTGCTTTCATGCCTCTCCTCGTGCGATCGGCGATTGAACGCGTCGCGGCGCCCAGCCATAAGCGGCGCGAATGTCGTCCGCAATCGCGCAACACCCCGCCGAGACCGCCCGCCGCAATCTCGCCCGCCTGCTGATGGGACTGATCTGGGGCTTCTGCCTGCTGCTCGCGGCCGGAACCTGGTGGTTCGTCGTCCAGCAGACCGCTTTCGAACGAGAGCAGGCCGTGGAAGACACCGTCCGCCAGAACGTCAACCGCACGATCGCCTTCGAACAATATGTGCGGCGGACGCTCGAAGCGGCGGACCTGGTTACGCGCTATGTCGGCGGCCGCTTCGCGCGCGGCGACGTTGGCGACGAATTCGCGGGAACGCCCGGCCGGCCGTCGCGGATCTCGGGCAATGTCGCCCGCGACGGCACCTTCGTCGGGGTCAGCGTCACCGACGCGAACGGCGACATCGTCGCCACCTCGGTGACGGGGCCGCTGCCCCGAACCAATGTCGCCGGCCATCCGGCTTTTCGCGCCCACGCCGCGCGCGACACCGGCCGGATGTACGTCAGTCCGCCGCTTCCCTCACGCATCCTCGGCCAGAATTTGATCTGGCTCAGCCGGCGTCTCAACCACCCGGACGGCTCGTTCGGGGGCGTGATCGCGGTCAACATCCTGCCCGAGCAGTTCACCGCTTTCTACCGCGACGCTGAGGTCCATCCGATGGACGTGATGTCGGTGATCGGCCTCGACGGGATCGTGCGGGCGCGGCGGATCGGGCGGGTATCGAGCTCGGGCGAGGACGCGCGCGGCAGTCCCGTCATGCGCGAGCAGATGCGCCACACCAACGGCACCTTTCTCGGCCCGAGCAGGCCCGACGGCCAGGTTCGCTACCTCAGCCACAGGCGGCTTCGCGACTATCCGTTGTTCGTCGCCTATGGCGTGCCGGAATCGGAGGTGCTCGCCTCGTCGCGCCACCGTGCCCGCATCTTCTTCGCCGGCGCGGCCTTGGTGAGCCTGTTCATCGTCGCTTTCGCCGCGCTCTTGACCCTGTACCTGAGCCGGCGCGACCGGCTGGTGGCCGAGATGACCCGCGGCAACGAGCGGCTGAAGGAATCGCAGCGGATCGGCCAGATCGGCGACTGGCACTATGATCTTCGCACCGGGGTGACAATCTGGTCGCCCCAGCTCCTTTCGATGTACGAGCGCGATCAGCTCGGCAGCCCGACCTTCGAGGAGTTCAAATCCTTTCTGGACGATGCGGGCCGGGCGGCGATCGACCGCGCGCATGCCGACGCGATCCGGACCGGCGAAGCCCAGGAGGTCGAATATTCGGTCCGGCTGCCGAGCGGCAGCGAATCGCATCATTGGAGCGCGGTCATCCCGGTCCTCGACGCGGCGGGCAACGTGATCCTGCTGCACGGGACGGACCAGAACATCACCGCGCGCAAGCAGCTCGACCTGCTCCAGACCCATGTCGCCCACCTGTCGCGGGTCGAGGCGATGAACGCGATGGCGGCGACCCTGGCGCACGAGCTCAACCAGCCGCTGACCTCGGCCTCCAACTATCTGGTCGGGAGCCGGAGGCGGCTGAAGGCCGACGGTCGCGACGCGCTGCGCGAGGTTGAGGAGGGCATCGCCGCGGCCGAGCAACAGGTCCATCTCGCGGCCGATATCATCCGGCGGGTGCGCGAGATGGTCTCCAACCGGCCCAGGACCATCGCCACGGTCTCGCTGTCGCGGATCGTCGACGACGCGGTCGCGCTGATCGCGATGGCGAGCCCCGATGCAAAGCTCAAGGTGAAGAAAAGGATCGCTCCCGACGCGAGAACGGTGAAGGGCGATCGCATCCAGCTTCAGCAGGTGATGATCAACCTGATCCGCAACGCCTGCGACGCCACCGCGGGCCGGCCGGCGCCTGAAATCGTCGTCGCCAGCCGGCGCGACGGCAAT
>DASQFO010000218.1:0-5721 GCA_035633095.1 Allosphingosinicella sp.
ACCGACCTCCGCTTCCGGCTTGCGACGGGCCGCACCCGAGTCAGCACCGGCCGCGCCGGCGACAATGATTCGGGAACCGGGATGGCCTCGGCCTTCCTCCCGGCGGGCGATTTCTACGCCTGCGTCGATCCCGCCTCGGCGACCGGCACCGTCGTCGTACCGGCTTACACCTTCCGCGGCCGGGACGTGCGCAACCTCCGGCTCACCTTTCGCGGGGGCGCGCTTACCGGCTTCACCGCCGACGAGGGCGCCGACTTCGTCCGCGCCTTTTTCGAGCAGCTCGACGCGCCCAGCAAGCATATGTCGCTGATCAACATCGGCCTCAATCCGGAGAGCCGCCCGCTCGCCGGCTCATCTTATTTGTCCTGGCAGATGAGCGGCGTGCCGACCGTCTTCCTCGGCAATAACAATTGGGCAGGCTGCGACCACGCCGCCCAGGCCGGTCTCAACTTCCATCAGACGGGCGCCACGCTCGTCAGCGGCCGCGCGGAGGTGGTCCGGAACGGGGAGCTGGTGCTGGATTGAATCGCGCCCTAGGCGGGAACCGGCTCGAGGGGCATTCGCGCGCCCTTTCCCGTCAGCGCCGCGACGAACGCGTGCCGCCACGCCACAACATCCTCGCGCCGCACGCTCTCCATCAACGCCTGCCACCGCCGCACCCGCTCCGCCTTGTCCATGTCGAGCGCCTCGCAGATCGCGTCCGAGATCTCGTCCTTGGAATAGGGGTTGACCAGGATCGCGTCCGCCATCTGGTGCGCCGCGCCCGCGAAGCGCGACAGGATGAGCACGCCGGGGTCCTCGGGGTCCTGCGCGGCGACATATTCCTTGGCGACCAGGTTCATGCCGTCGCGCAAGGGCGTGACCAGGCCGACGTCGGCGGCCCGGTAGAAGCCGGCCAGGCCCTGGCGCGGATAGCCCTGGTTGACGTAGCGAATCGGCACCCAGTCGACATGGGCGAAGGCCCCGTTGATCCGGCCCGAAAGCTCGTCGAGCTGCTCGCGGATATGTTCGTAGGTGTGGACCTCGCCGCGCGAGGGCGGCGCGATCTGGAGCAGCGAGACGCGCCCGCGCCAATCCTCATGCTCTTCGAGGAAGCGGCGATAGCCGTTGAACCGCTCGGCCAGCCCCTTGGAATAATCGAGCCTGTCGACGCCGATGATGACCTTCTTGCCTTCGGCGCTGCGCCGCAGCGTCTCGAACGCGTTGCGGGCGTCCTTCGTCTCGATGACGGCCTCGAACGCCGCCGCGTCGATGCCGATCGGGAAGGCCGCGGTCCTGACCTCGCGGTCGCCGACCCGGACCATGCCGTCGGCGCCGACCGTCCCGCCCAGCTCGCGCTCGACATAATGGTGGAAGCTTTCAAGCCACTCGACGGTCTGGAAGCCGATCAGATCGTAGGCAAGCATCGAGCGGACGAGCCGCTGGTGGAACGGGAGTGACACCATCAGCCGGTGCGGCGGCCAGGGGATGTGGAGGAAGAAGCCGATCCGGTTCTTGAGCTTGTGCTCGCGCAGCTGCTGGCCGAGCGGGATCAGATGGTAATCGTGGACCCAGACGAGGTCGTCATGCTCGATCAGCGGCGCCACGGTCTCGGCGAAGCGCTGGTTGACCCGCTCGTAGCCCGCGCCGAAGCTGCGGTCATATTCGGCGAGGTCGATCCGGTAGTGGAAGAGCGGCCATAAGGTGCGGTTGGCATAGCCGTTATAATATTCGTCGACGTCCTGCTCTTCGAGGTCGATGGTCGCGGTGGTGACGCCCTCGTGGCGCTGCAGGTTGATCCGCCCGGTGAACGCGTCGGTCTTCTCGCCCGACCAGCCGAACCACAGGCCGCGCGATTCGCGCAAGGCGGCCGCCAGCGCGACCGCGAGCCCACCCTGGGCGCCATATTCGCTGCGCGGCTTGGGCGCCGAGACGCGGTTGGAGATGACGATCAGGCGACTCAAGGGTCCGCCCTCGACACTGGAGGTGGCCGGGATCGGCCGGAGAAGCCGGCTGGCAAGGAGAGGACCGAAGGGCGGGCCAGGCAGCCCGGTCGAGGAACTCGACGCCGCCAGCCGGCTTCTCCGGCCGACCGCGAAGCGGCGGGCTGTCCTTTGCCGCCCGGCGGTGTCGCGGCGTCGGTCACGATGCATCTAGCATCGCTCCCTCCTTGCTCCTTGCCGGACAACAAATGCCAGCCCGTCACGGCTACCTCCCGTGCCGAGGGCGGACCCTCAGCGAATACTACTCCACGGACGGGATAGAAGCCCCGCGCAATTGATCAGTCCAACAAGCGAATAAGTCTGCGGATAGTTGCCCCAAAGCTCGCCCGTTTCGAAGTCGGTATCCTCCGAAAGCAGGCCCGCGGGCGTCAGTCTTTCAAGCATCTTGACATAGAGCAATCGTGCTTCTTCGGTCCGCCCGACGAGGTGGAGCGCCTCGATCAGCCAGAAGGTGCAGAAGTTGAACGCGGTCTCGGGCCGGCCGAAATCGTCCTCGGCGGCGTAGCGCAGCATGTGCTCGCCGCGCCTGAGCCCCTTTTCGACCGCGTTGAAGGTGGCGAGGAAGCGGGGGTCGCCGGGCTCGAGAAAGCGCATGTCGACGAGCTGGAGCAGGCTGGCGTCGAGATCGCCGCCGCCGAAGGTCGCGGCGAAGCGCTGCTCTTTGGCATGCCAGGCTTGCTTCTCGATGGTCGCGCGGATCTTGTCGGCGCGGCGGCGCCAGACCCGGGTGCGCCCGGCGAGCCCAAGCTCCTGCGCGATGTTGCCGAGCCGGTCGCAGGCGGCCCAGCTCATCACCGCCGAATAGGTGTGGACGCCGGTGCGGGTGCGGAACTCCCAAAGGCCTGCGTCGGGCTTGTCGTGCATCGCCCAGGCGTGCGCGCCGACTTTCTCGAGCGAGGAGAAATCCTCAACCGTCGCGGGCCTGAGCAGCCGCTCGTCGAAAAAGGCCTGGGCGTTGGAAAGGATGATCTGGCCGTAGGCGTCGTGCTGGACCTGGGTGTAAGCGGCATTGCCGACCCGGGCCGGCCCCATGCCGCGATAGCCGGCGAGGCTCTCGGCGATTCCCTCCTCGAGCCTGGCCTCGCCCGACACCGCGTAGAGCGGCTGGATATGGCCCCCGCGCGACTCGTCGACGATGTTCCTCAAATAGCCCAGATAGTCTTCGAGCACGTCGAGCGCGCCCAGGCGGTTCAGCGCCTGGACGGTGTAATAGGCGTCGCGAATCCAGCAATAGCGATAGTCCCAGTTGCGGCCCGAATTGGCAGCTTCGGGGATCGAGGTGGTCATCGCCGCGACGATCGCGCCGGTCTCCTCGTGCTGGCAGAGCTTCAACGTGATCGCGGCGCGGATCACGACTTTCTGCCATTCGAGCGGGATGGCGAGGCCGCGGACCCAGTCGCGCCAATGGCCCGACGTCTGGTGCAGCATCGCGGCCAGCACCTGGTTGACGTTGCCGACGAAGGGCTCGTCCGGCCCCAGGAAGAAATGGAGCGACTCTTCGAGCCTGAAGCTGCGCGCTTCGAGGAGGTGGAGGATCGGCGCGTCGGTGGTGAGGCGCAAGGGCTGGGGCTTCAGCAAATAGCGGATGTGGTTGGTGCCGCTGGTTCTTTTCGCGTCGCGCGCGCCCCAGCCGGCGGCCGGATTGAGCGCGACCTTGATTCGCGGCGCGCCGGCAAGCGGCCTGACGATGCGGACGAAGGCGACCGGCCGGTACATCCGCCCCGATCGCTCGAGGCGCGGGCAGAAATCGAAAATCTCCGCGACCGCCCCGTCGGCGTCGGTCAGCCGCGTCACCACGATCGGGGTATTCTTCAAATAGCGCTGCTCGGCCGACACCTGATTCTCGACGCTGATCCGCCATTCGCCGCGCGGCATCGCGCTTTCGCCTTTGGGCTCGAGCAGGCTGCAGAACATCGGATCGCCGTCGACCCGGGGCTGACAGGCCCAGACCATCCCCGCCGCAGCGTCGATCAGCGCGCTGACCTGGCAGTTGCCGATCGGCCAGAGGTCGAGATTGCTCATGCCGCGGCCCCGGAATCTGCGCTCAGCCAGTCGGCGACGGCGCCGACCGATTCGAGCCGGTAGCGCGCCGCCGTCGCGCGCGGCGGCCCGACCAAAATCCCGGCGCCGTCCAGGGCGGCGGCGGCGGCGAAGCCATGTTCGTCGGTCAGATCGTCTCCCACGAACCAGGGACGCGCGCCGGCGAATTCGGGTTCCGCCATGAACGCCTTCAAGGCGTCGCCCTTGGTCGCGCCGCCGGGGCGGAGCTCGACCACCATCGCGCCGCGCTGAACCGCGAAGCCGCGCTCCCTGGCGAGCGCGGCCATGAATACGTCGGCGCGCTCCGCCTGGTCGGGCGCCAGCCGGTAATGGAGTGCGATCCCGGCCGGCTTTTCTTCCACGACCAAGCCGGGAATCGGCGCCGCGAATCGCTCGACCTTCTCGCGGACGTCGTCGAGGCCGATCGGCGCGCTGAGCGGCAAGGCGGTGCCGCCGGTGAGCCTGAGCTCGAGCCCGTGCGAACCCGAAAAAGCGATTCGGGACCGGGGAAGATGCCGTTCGAGATCGGCGAGCGAGCGGCCGCTGACGATCGCCAGCCGTCCCCCGAGCTTCTGCCGCAGCCGTTCGAGCAGCGGCTCCAGACCCGGCGAGACGTGGATCGAATCGGGGGTTTCGGCGAGCTCGACCAGGGTGCCGTCGAAGTCGAGGAACAAGGCTGCCCCCTTGGGATCGAGGGGCGGCGGCGGCTTCAGGCTGGTCATCAGATTGCCGTTGGCAAGGCGCGCGGCAAAGCTCAAGCACGCGTTTCCATGCGGGCGCCGCGGAGGGATGCGGCGAACCGTGCACAAAGGGCTGTTCCGGGAGCGCAACGTCGTATATCCTTAGGCAACGGCAGGCCCCTCGACGACGGCCGACGCCGGCAACCTCATTCGGGGGGATGATCTATGGACAAGATTCAATCGAAGCTCTCCAGGCGCAATCTGCTTTTGGTGCTGGGCGGGGCCGTGGCCGCCGTCGGCGCTGTTGCGCTGTCGCCGTTCCGTAACGCGCTCGCGAGGCGGGCGAGGGAAGCGGTCGCGAGCCGGTCATGGGCGCGGCCCGCGTCGGTGCTGGCGAACGCCTCCTATGATGAATGGGCCGGCCAAATCGGAACGGTGTTCGCCACCGGCGGCGGCGGCGGCATGCGGCTGGCCGGGGTCAAGGCGATGCCTGCCCCGGGCGCGCGGCCGCGCGGCCTTGGCCGTGACGGCGCTTTCGCGGCGTTCTTCGATCCGCTCCCGGGCCAGACGATGGCGGGCGACCTCATCTATATGGCGAGGCACCCGCAATATGGTCCGCTTGCCATCTTCCTCTCGGCCTCGGTCGATCCACGGGCGCCGGCGCGGATGGTCGCGGTCTTCAATTAGCCGGGAGGCGAGGCCCTGATGCCGCCTCCATTCGAGGGGGCGGCGGCGCTGGGCCTGACCTTGCGGCCGATGACCGATGAGGATCTGCCGTTCGTGGCCGACCTCTATGCCTCGACCCGCGCCGAGGAGTTCGCCGCGGTCGGCTGGCCGCCGGAGGCCTTGCGGGCCTTCCTCGCCCAGCAGCACGATGCCCAGCACCGCCAATATCGGCGCGCCCATCCCGACGCGGCCTGGCTGATCGTCGAGCGCGGCGGCGCGCCGGCCGGACGCCTCTATCTCGACGAGAGCGAGTCGGAATTGCGGCTGCTCGACATCTCGCTGCTTCCGGATTG
>DASQFO010000219.1:0-1682 GCA_035633095.1 Allosphingosinicella sp.
GACAAATATATCGGCGCGCTGGTCAAGACCTCGATGAATCGCTGCATCCATTGCACGCGCTGCATCCGCTTCGCCACCGAGGTCGC
The DNA here is from genome assembly GCA_035633095.1 of Allosphingosinicella sp. Classification (GTDB taxonomy): domain Bacteria; phylum Pseudomonadota; class Alphaproteobacteria; order Sphingomonadales; family Sphingomonadaceae; genus Allosphingosinicella. The sequence continues at coordinate 87 of DASQFO010000219.1, forward strand.
CGGCGTGCCGGAACTCGGCGCCATCGGCCGCGGCGAGGATATGGAGATCACCTCCTATCTCGAGCAGGCGCTTTCGAGCGAGCTTTCCGGCAACGTCGTCGATCTCTGTCCGGTCGGCGCCCTCGTTTCCAAGCCCTATAGCTTCGAGGCGCGGTCCTGGGAGCTGAGGAAGGCCGCGGCGATCGACGTCATGGACGGCGTCGGCACCAACATCCGCCTCGACGCGCGCCAGCGCGAGGTGATGCGCGCGCTGCCGCGCCTCAACGAGGACGTCAACGAGGAATGGGCGTCGGACAAGACCCGCCACGCCGTCGACGGCCTCACCTGCGGGCGTCTCGACCGGCCCTGGCTGCGCGACGGCGGCGCGCTTCGCCCCGCGACCTGGGACGAGGCGTTCGCCAGGATCGCGGCGGTCGCGAAGAACGCCAAGGGCAAGGTCGCCGCCGTCGCGGGTGACCTGGTCGACGTCGAGACGATGTACGCGGCCAAGCGGCTGCTCGCCTCGCTGGGTTCCGATTTGCTCGAAGGCCGCCAGACCGGCCTGGCCTACGACACGTCCAGCCTCGCCGCGGTCAATTTCAACACGACCATCGCCGGCATCGAGACCGCCGATGCCATCCTGCTGGTCGGCACCAACCCGCGCTGGGAGGCGAGCCTGGTCAACACGCGCATCCGCAAGGCGGTGCGGAGGGGCGCCAAAGTGTTCGCGATCGGCCCCGAGGTCGATCTCACCTATCGGGTCGAATGGCTTGGCAACGACCTGTCGCTGCTCGCGGATTTGCCCGATGCGCTTGGGCAGGCGCAGCGCCCGGCGGTGATCGTCGGCGGGGCGGCGCTCAAGGTGCCGGGCGGGCAGGCCGCGACGCTTGCTTTGGTCGACAGCCTGAATCTCGTCCGCGACGGCTGGAACGGCTACAACGTCCTCCACACCGCCGCCTCGCGCATGGGCGGCCTGATGCTTGGCTATGCTTTTGCTGGCGGCATGACGTCATTTGCGGCCAAGGCCCCGAAATTGCTATTCCTTTTGGGCGCCGACGAAGTCGATTTCGCCCCCTTCGAGGCGAGCTTCAAGGTCTATGTCGGCCACCATGGCGACAAGGGCGCCGCGGCCGCCGACGCGATCCTGCCGGCCGCCGCCTATAGCGAGAAGCACGGCATCCACGTCAATCTCGAGGGCCGCATCCAGTATAGCGAGAAAGCCGTCGACCCGCCCGGCGACGCCCGCGCCGACTGGTCGATCCTGCGCGCCCTTTCCGACGCGCTGGGCAAGCCGCTCCCCTTCGACAGCTTCGGCGAATTGCGCGCCGCCTTGTTCGCGGACCATCCAATGTTCGCCGCGCCCGGCCTCGCCGCTTTCGACTGGGCGCCGCCGAAGCTCGAGGGGGCCGCGATCGCCAAAGGCAGCGCGCTCACCTATCCGATCCGGGATTTCTACCTCACCAACCCGATCGCCCGCTCCTCGCCGACGCTGCAGCGCTGCTCGGCCGAGCTGCTGCACGGCGCGGACTATGCGGAGGCGGCGCAATGAGCTTCTATCGCTGGTGCATGCGCTACGGCGCCGCGATCCTGTTCGTGGTCGCCCTCGTCCAGCTCGCC
>DASQFO010000220.1:0-1503 GCA_035633095.1 Allosphingosinicella sp.
CTATGGCGCGCCGGACCTGGCCGACCTCGCCGCCGCTTATGCCTACGGAATCGCGCGCAACCATCCCTTCGTCGACGGGAACAAGCGCACGGCCGCGGTGGTGAGCGAGACCTTCCTGATGCTCAACGGCCATCGGCTCGCGGCCGGCGACGCCGAGCTGGTGGTCGCCTTCCTCGCCCTCGCGGCGGGCGAATTGTCGGAAGCGGAGATGGCGGACTGGTTTCGGGAGCATTTGCGGGCGCCATAGCGTTGCGTTCCTCAGCCCATCCCGACTCCGCCTCATTTTGCCGCAGTGCAGCATTTTTCCGGGTTGAAAGCTCGAGCCGGGCTAATATCTGGCTGAAATGCGACATTTTATTCGTGCGGCCGCTTTGGCGGTGACGCTCCTTTTCGTGCCGTACGCGGCTCAGGCAGACACGGCGGCGCCCCGCTTCGCGACGCCGTCGACCGCCGCTTTCGCCCGCGAGACGGCGGCGCCCGTTCGCGAGGCGGCGCCGCGCCGCGCGCGGCTTCAGCGCCATGGCGAGCGCGCCCCCGGCCAGTCCAAGGCGGATTATTATGCCTGGCTGGCGCGCGCCCCCGAAAACCGCGCCCGCGTCCTTGCCTTTCGCGACCATCTCGCCGCCCAGGGGCTGGAGGACGTGGTCCCGGTCTGGCAGCTGATCCGCACCTCCTCCTCCTGGCGGCAATGCGCGGCCGGGCGGTTCGAGGTCGCCCCGCGCGACAAATGGAACCATATCACCGCCACCTTGCGCTTCGTGCGCGACGAGGTCGTGCCCGCGGTCGGCGAGGTCGAGGCCCTGTCCGGCTATCGCAACGAGGCGCTGAACCGCTGCTCGGCCGGCGCCCCGGCGAGCGCCCACCGCCTGTTCTTCGCGCTCGACCTCACCCCGCTCGACGCCGGCGTCACCCGCGTCGGCATGATCCGCTCGATCTGCGCCGCCCATGCCCGCGACGGCCGCGCCTACAATACGGGCCTGGGCTTCTACAACGGCATGCGCTTCCACGTCGATTCGAACGGCTTCCGCCGCTGGGGCGCCGACGGCCGCGGCGCGACCAGCCCCTGCGGCGGTTCCTACGCCTGAGCCTGAGCGCCCGCGCGCAGCGACGCCGGCTGGGCAAGAGAGCGCGAAGGCCGGCCAGCCTGCGTCCGCCGGACGACAGGACTGACGTCACGAATTTACTTCGTGACGGCCTCTGCTCAGCGGGGGCACAACCAGAGCGCCGCCGCGCCTACACGGACCGGAAATAGACGATCACACCGGCGATCAGCAGCGGCGGCACCGCCACCGCCCAGAGCGGCGGCCCGCCCGCCTCGCGCCCGAGCTGGCTCCGCCGCGCCCCCCAATGCACCAGCGCCCGCACGCTGAATCCGAACAGCGCCGCGACCGGAACGAACGGCGCCACGCTTCTCCAGAACGCACTTTCTCCCGCGCGCTGGCACTCCGGCACCGGCGAACAATGCGCCCCGCCCCAAGCCATGGCGAAGAAGAAGGGGAAGGC
>DASQFO010000221.1:0-1657 GCA_035633095.1 Allosphingosinicella sp.
CGGGCGGTCAGCGGCAGGATGGTGTGGTGGACGTCTATCATCCGGTCGCGGGTGCGGTGGATGAGCGGCGGCAGCTCGTGCATCCAGCGCCGGTAATAGGCATCGTCATAGCCGGCCCTGTCCTTGACATGCTCCCAGCCCGCGGCGAGCAAGGCGGCTTCGACCGCGTCGAGGCTTTCGCGCGGGACCAGGATATCGAGGTCGCCGACGCTGCGGCCGACGGCGGCGTCCAGATTGGCGGCGTGGAAGGCGGTGCCCTTCATCAGAATCACCGGGATGGCGAGCGGCGCCAGCGCGCGGCGCGCCATTTCGGCTTCCCAAAGTGCCTGGGTGCGGGCCAAAGCGGCGTCGCGCCGGGCGGCCTCGAAAATGGCCTCGACGCGGGCGGGGACGGCCTGCCCCTCCATGCGCAAGGCGAGGCTGCCGATCAATTGCTCGGCGCGCGCGGCGCTGATCAGGCCGGCCCAGTCGCAGTCGCGGACGCGCTGCGGCTCGCTGAGCGCGCGGACGAGGAGGCGGGCGTTCCTCATGCCGCGAGCTCGCGCCAGAAATCGCCGACCAGCCCTACCGCCGTGTCGGTGTCGGGATAGTCGATCGCCAGCGCGGGAACGGCCGCGATCAGGCGGGTGAGCGCGTCGAAGCCGCGGCGGCCGAGCGCGACATAATTGGTCGAGGCCTGGGTCAGCCGCATGAACACTTCGGCGGCGCCGACGGCGCGGACCGCCGCCGCCTCGCCGAAGCGGGGGAAGAGGATGAGCGCGGGCTTCGCGCCCTCCCCCATCCGGGCGAGCGCTTCCGCATTCGGGCGCATGTGGCGGATTTCGCCCTTGGGCGTGCCTTCGAGGCGGGGGCCGAAGCGCGCCGGATCGACCTCGGCCTCCATCACCCTGATCGCGCCGTTCTTGAGGCTAACCGCGCGCGGGAACGGCATCAGATTGCCGCTCTCCATGTCGAGCAGAGCGAACTCGTCGCCCATCAGCCGCCAGCCGCGCTCGCCGAGCAACGCCGCCAGCGTCGATTTCCCGGCGCCCGATTCGCCGGTCATGATCAGCGCCCGGCCGTCCTTCTCCACCGTGGCGGCGTGGAGCAGGAGATAGCGCTTCTGGCCCAGCGCCATTTGCAGGTTCATGCCCATTTCGGCCGCGAGCAGCCCATGGGCGAGCGACAAGGGCGCCGCGTCGGGCAGGACATAATCGCCCCTGATCGCGACCGAGGGACGGATGAAGCGTCGCCACGGCTTTTCGGGCTCGAGCCGGACGGTGAAATCGGTAAGGCCGTCGGCGGGCGCCGGATAGGCCGCGTAAAGGCGCGCGAGCGCGTCGAGCGGCGCCTTCCACGCCGAGCCGATGCGGAAGGCGACCGGACCGATCTGGATCGAAAGCCGGTGCCTCATGCGCGGCGGACCAGGCCGGCCGCCTCGAGCTCGGCGAGGCGGGCATCGATCGCGTCGGCCGCGTCGTCGCCCTCGAAATCGTACCAGGCGCGAAGCCGGGCGATCAACTCGCCGGCGCCGGCCGGGCCGATCCGGAGCGCGGCGAGGATCTCGGGCGCGGGCGCGGCGACGATGTGGGTCATGCCCGAAGGCGCATGGAACAGCACGGAGAGGCCGTCGAGCGCGACGCTCTCGACGGCGTTTTCCTCATCGGCGATGTAGACG
>DASQFO010000222.1:0-4701 GCA_035633095.1 Allosphingosinicella sp.
GGCCCAATTGCCATAGGCGCGGCGGATGTTGACCGTGCCGAGCTCGGCAAGGACGGTCAGCACCGAATCGAGCGAGCCCGCCGAGGCGTTGTCGGCGTCGATGAGGAGGGCGACGTTGCGGGTGCGCAGGAACGGATCGTCAGTCATGGCGCGTCTTAACGCGGGGCGGCGCGGTCACCAAGGCTTGCGCTCAATGATTGCGGAGGCTTTGCGCCTTCTCGTCATATTCCGACGCCATCAGCAGCAGGGTGTCGACCGCCTGCTGGTCGGTGACCGAATTGGCGAGGCGGCGGCAGCGAACCGCCTGAGCCTTCAGGGCCGCGGCCTGGCGCTCGTCGGTGACGTCGAGGAGGAGGTTGACCGCGCCGGCGATCGCGCCGTTTTCGTCGAAAAGCGGGGTCGGGTAGGGGGTGAACATCACCCTGGTGCCGTCCGGACGCTCGGCGACGGCGATCGCGCCCCGGACCTCGCGTCCCTCCCGGATCGCCACCGCCATCGGGCAGTCCTCGTGGGGAAGGTAAACGCCGTCGTGGGTATAGAGCTTCCACGTCACGCACCATCGGTCTTCGCCAAGCGTGGGTGTCCGGCCCGCGAAGTCGATGCAGGCGCTGTTGAAGTAGCGGACCCAGCCGTCCGCGTCGGTCGCGTAGATCGGCGCCGGCAGCGTGTCGAGCAAGGCGTGCAGCTCGCTCTCGCCATATCTTGCCGCGGCGAGCGCCAGGCCCACCATGTCTTCAGGCGAAGCGGAAGCGGACGCCATGCGATCCGGCTCGTGTTTGAGGTTCAAAATCAACTGCCCTTTTAGTTCGTTCGTCAACCCAAATCAAAGGCTAAGGTTCCCGCCCGAAACCCCCGGATTCGCCGGGATGTTCGCCAAGATTCCGACTGTGCCGAATCGGCAACGCTTGCCGCCGCGGCGAAGGCGGACCAAGATGGTGGCGAACCGAAGGGGAGAGGCAAGTGGCCCGCTGGAACGCGAAGAAGACGATCGTCTCGGCCGAGGAGATGGCGCCCGAGCATCGCCTGAAGCCGACGCTCGGCTGGCCGCACCTCATCGCGCTCGGCGTCGGCGCGATCGTCGGCACCGGGATCCTGACCCTGACCGGGGTCGGCGCGGCCAAGGCGGGGCCCGCGGTGATCCTCTCGTTCGCCATCGCCGGCCTGATCTGCGCCGCCGCCGCGCTCGCTTATGCCGAGATGGCGACGATGATGCCGGCCTCGGGCAGCGCCTACACCTACACCTATGTCGTGCTCGGCGAGCTGCTCGCCTGGATCGTCGGCTGGAGCCTGATCCTCGAATATTCGCTGGTGGTGAGCGCGGTCGCGGTGGGCTGGTCGGGCTATGCGTCGCCCCTTCTGATCGACTCGTCCGGCTTTCCTTCATGGTTGACCCACGCGCCGGTGTTCGAAGGATCGCTGCGCGATGGCACGCTCCACATGACCGCGGCCGGCCTCAACGTCCCGGCCATCTTTATCATCGGAGTCATCGCCGCTCTGCTGATCGCCGGCACCAAGGAAAGCGCGACGCTCAACGCGGCACTCGTTTTGGTAAAGGTCGTGGCGCTGATCGTCTTCGTCGCGGTCACCCTGCCTTATTTCGACGCGGCCAATTTCGAGCCGTTCATGCCCTACGGCTTCCCCAAGTCCGGGCCTCCAGGCGCCGAGGTCGGCGTCATGGCGGCGGCGGCGATCATCTTCTTCGCCTTTTACGGCTTCGACGCGATCGCCACCGCAGCCGAGGAGACCCGGAATCCCGACCGAGACCTCAAGATCGGGATCGTCGGATCGATGTTCGTCTGCGTCATCATCTACATGGCGGTCGCCGCCGCCGCGATCGGCGCGCTCGCTTACACGCGCTTCGCGAACAGCCAGGAGCCGCTGGCGCTGATCCTGCGCGAGATCGGTCAGCCCACGGCGGCTTACTATCTCGGCGTCTCGGCCGTGGTCGCGCTGCCGACCGTGATCCTCGCCTTTTTCTACGGGCAGAGCCGGATCTTCTTCGTGATGGCGCGCGACGGCCTCATTCCCCAGAATCTGGCGCGCGTGTCGGGCCGCGGCTCGCCGGTCCGGATCACGATCTTCACCGCGATCGTGGTCGCGATCCTGGCCGGGCTCATCCCGCTCGCCGAGCTGGCGGCTTTGGCCAATGCCGGAACGCTGACCGCCTTCATCGCGGTTTGCGTCTGCATGCTGGTGCTGCGCCGGCGCGCGCCCGAAGCGACACGGCGGTTTCGCACGCCCTGGGCCTGGCCGGTCGGCATCTTCGGGATACTGGGCTGCCTCTATCTCCTCTACAGCCTGCCGCAGCGCACGCAGATCTGGTTCCTCGGCGCCCAGGTCCTCGGGCTCCTCATCTATCTGGCTTACGGCGCGCGCCGCAGCGTCGCGGGAAGGACTTGAACCATGTTGCGATCCGTCGCTTTGCTCATCCTGCTCTGCCTTGGCGCGCCGGCTTTGGCGCAGGAGCGTCCGGCGACAATCCGCGTCGTCCTCCAGACCGCAGAGGGCAATATCCTGCTCGAGCTCGAGGCGGCGCGGGCGCCGGTCACCACCGCGAACTTCCTGCGCTATGTCGATGCGCGGCGTTTCGACGGCATCGAATTCTACCGCGCGATGCGGACCGGACCGGGGACCGGTCTGATCCAGGCCGGCGTCAACGACGCGCGCCGCCTCTATCCCGCAATCGCGCACGAGCCGACGACGCAGACCGGTCTCAGCCATGTCGACGGCGCCATCTCGCTGGCGCGCCTGGGGCCGGGCACGGGAACCGCGCATTTCTTCATCACAATCGGGCCGATGACCGGGCTCGACGCCGGTCCCAATTCCGGCGGAGACCAGCTCGGGTTCGCGGTCTTCGGCCGGGTGGTCGAGGGCATGGACGTCGTCCGCCGCGTCCTCGCCGCGCCGACCTCGCCGACCGAAGGCCAGGGGGTGATGCGCGGCCAGATGCTCGCGCCGAAGATCCGGATCACCTCCGCGCGGCGCGTGCGCTGAGGCTTCGGGCTCAGGCCGGCGCGAATTCGCCGCTGGCTTCGTCGCAAACGTGGAGGATGCCGTCGGCGATCGCGAAATAGGCGCCGTGGAGCTTGAGGCGGCCGGCCTCCTCGCGCATCCGGACCCAGGGGAAGGTGCGCAGGTTCGCAAGCGAGATGCGGACCCCTTCGAGCTCCATTTCGAGAAAGGCCTGGCGGCCCAGCTCGGGGTGACGGGCGCGGATGGACTCGCGAGCGCCGCTCAGCATGTCGATCCAGTGGGCGATGAAATGGCCGTCGCCATGGTCGGCATTGTCGAACTGGCCGGTCAGCGCCGCCGCGCAGCCGCCGCAAGAGCCGTGGCCCATCACCACCAGCTCGTCGACCTCGAGCTGGGTCACGGCGAATTCGAGGGCCGCGGAGACGCCGTGATAATGGTTGTCGCGCTCGAACGGCGGAACGAGGTTGGCGACGTTGCGGACCACGAACATCTCGCCGGGACGGGCATCGAAAATCTGCGCCGGGTCGACCCGGCTGTCCGAGCAGGCGATCACCATCACCTTGGGCGCCTGGCCCTCGGCCAGCCCCGACCAGCGCTCGCGCTGCATCCCCCAGCCATGATCGCGGAAGCGGCGATAGCCTTCGATGAGCGCGCTGAAATCGGCCATGGCCGAAGCCGTTACGGGGAGAGGGAAGGGGTGGCAAGAGCGGCCAAGGATCGCTATCTGCGCGCCATGAGCGAAGCCGACCCCGTTCTGACGCCGCGCCCGCGCAAGCCCGACTGGATAAGGGTCAAGGCGCCGGTCGGCGCCGGCTTCGTGGAGACCAAGCAGCTGATGCGCCGGCTCGGCCTCGTCACCGTGTGCGAGGAGGCGGCCTGCCCCAATATCGGCGAGTGCTGGACCAAGAAGCACGCGACGGTGATGATCCTGGGCGACACCTGCACCCGGGCCTGCGCCTTCTGCAACGTCAAGACCGGGATGCCGCGCGCCGTCGATCCCCTCGAGCCCGAGCATGTCGCGGTCGCGGCGGCCGAGCTCGGCCTTACCCACATTGTCGTCACTTCGGTCGATCGCGACGACCTCCCCGACGGCGGCGCCGCGCAGTTCGTCAAGGTGATCGAGGCCTTGCGGCGCAACGCGCCGGCAACCACGATCGAGATCCTGACCCCCGATTTCCGCAACAAGCCGCAAGCCGCAATCGAGACGATCATCGAGGCGCGGCCCGACGTCTACAACCACAATCTGGAGACGGTGCCGCGCCTCTATCCGACCATCCGTCCAGGCGCGCGCTATTACGCGTCGCTGCGCCTGCTCGAGAGCGTCAAGCGGCACGATCCCTCGATCTTCACCAAATCCGGATTGATGGCGGGGCTGGGCGAGCAAAGGCTCGAAGTCCATCAGGTGATGGACGACATGCGGTCCGCCGACGTCGATTTCCTGACCATGGGCCAGTATCTCCAGCCGACCCGGCGCCACGCCCGGGTCGAGGAGTTCGTGACGCCGCAGGCGTTCAGCGCTTATGCGGCGATCGGCCGGGCGAAGGGCTTCCTGCTCGTCGCCGCCTCGCCATTGACCAGGTCGAGCTACCATGCCGGCGACGACTTCGCGAAGATGCAGGCGGCGCGCGAAGCAAGGCTGGCTCCGCGCGGGGTGAGGGTCCAAACCCAGTCATGATGAGGCCGTGATGGCGTCAAAGCGGGATGAGCTGGTAGGAGCAGCCGCGAAGG
>DASQFO010000223.1:0-3769 GCA_035633095.1 Allosphingosinicella sp.
GGAACGAATTTGCGGCCGTTATAGACGTTGAACGTGAGCCCGACGAACTGCGGCAGGATGGTCGAGCGACGCGACCAGGTCTTGATCGGGGCGCGGCCGCCGGCCTCCTGCGCCGTCTCCGCCTTCTTCAGCAGCGACAGCTCGACGAACGGTCCTTTCCAGATGGAGCGGGCCATGGACTACCTCTTCTTCTTCGCGTGGCGCGAACGGATGATCATCTTGTCGGTCGACTTGTTCTTGCGGGTGCGGGCGCCCTTGGTCGGCTTGCCCCATGGCGTGACCGGGTGACGGCCGCCCGAGGTGCGGCCCTCACCGCCGCCGTGCGGGTGGTCGACCGGGTTCTTGGCGACGCCGCGGGTCAAGGGACGCCGGCCCTGCCAGCGGGTGCGGCCGGCCTTGCCGAAATTCTGGTTCTGGTTGTCGGGGTTCGAGACCGCGCCGACCGTGCCCATGCAATCGGAGCGGATGTAGCGCTGCTCGCCGGAATTCAGCCGGACGATGACCATGCCCCGGTCGCGGCCGACGACCTGGACGTAGGTGCCGGCGGCGCGCGCGATCTGGCCGCCCTTGCCCGGCTTCATCTCGACATTGTGGACGATGGTGCCGACGGGCATCTGCGAAAGCTCCATCGCGTTGCCCGGCTTCACGTCGGTCTTCTTGCCCGCGACGATGGTGTCGCCGGGGCTGAGCCGCTGCGGCGCCAATATGTAGGCGAGCTCGCCGTCCTCATATTTGACCAGCGCGATGAAGGCGGTGCGGTTGGGATCGTATTCCAGCCGCTCGACGGTCGCGGCCATGTCCCACTTGCGGCGCTTGAAATCGACGTGGCGGTACTTCTGCTTGTGGCCGCCGGCGATGCCGCGCGAGGTCACGTGGCCCTTGTTGTTGCGGCCGCCGGTCTTGCGCTTGCCTTCGGTCAGCGCCTTTACCGGCTTGCCCTTCCACAAGCTCGACTTGTCGACCAGGACGAGGCCGCGCTGCGACGGCGTGGTCGGGTTATATTGCTTGAGTGCCATCGTATCGCGCCTCAGATTCCGCTGGTGATGTCGATCGACTGGCCGTCGGCCAGGGTCACGACAGCCTTTTTGACGTCGGAGCGCGTATAGGGACGCCCCTTCCACTTCTTGGTCTTGCCCTTGACGTTCATCGTGTTGACGCCCGTCACGCTGACCCCGAACAGCGCCTCGACCGCCGCCTTGATCTGCGGCTTCGACGCGCTGCCTGCGACCTTGAACACGACCGCATTGTGCTCGGAAAGCAGGGTCGATTTTTCGGTGATGTGCGGGGCGAGGATGACATCGTAATGGCTGATGTCGACCGCGCTCTGGCTCTTTTTCGCCTTAGCCATTGAAGCGGCCCTCCAGCTTCTCGACCGCGGCGCGGGTCAGCACCAGAGTCTCATGGTTGAGGATGTCGTAGACGTTGGCGCCGACCGCCGGCAGGAGATCGATCTCGCCAAGGTTCGACGAGGCCTTGGCGAAGCCGACGTTGAGCGCGTCGCCGTCGATCACCAGAGCGGTCTTGCCGAAGCCCAATTTGCCGAGCTGCTCCTTGAGCGCGCCGGTCTTGGCCTCTTTCAGATCGAGGCTGTCGAGCACGATCAGGTTGCCGCCCTTGGCCTTGGCCGAGAGCGCCATCTTCAGGCCCAGGGCGCGGACCTTCTTGTTGAGCGAGGGATCGAAATCGCGGACGCGGGGGCCGTGCGCCTTGCCGCCGCCGACGAAGATCGGGGCGCGGCGGTCGCCGTGGCGGGCGGTACCGCCGCCCTTCTGCTTGCCGTATTTCTTGCCGGTGCGGTTGACGTCGGAGCGTTCGCGGGCGCCGCGCGCGGTGCCGCGGCGCTTCTCGAGCTGCCAGGTGACGACGCGGTGCAATATGTCGGCGCGCGGCTCGATGCCGAACACCTCGTCGTTGAGTTCGATATCGGCGCCCTTGGCTGCCTTGCCGTCGAGGCTTTGAACCTTGACCTTCATGATTGGCCTTCCTTGCTCTCGTCGGCAGCCGGAGCCTCACCCTCGGGCTTGGCCGCGGCGGCGGCCTCTTCGGCGGCGGCGGCTTCAGAGGCGGCGGCGCCGGCTTCCTGCTCGGCGGCGATGGCGGCGACCTCCTCGTCGCTCGGCAGCGCCGGGATTTCGTGGACGGCGGCTTCCTCGACCAGGCCGGGGGCGGCCTCCTCGGTCTCGATCACCTTGCCGAGCTCGCGAAGGCCGGCGGGATAGGGCACGTTGTCCGGGCGGGCGACCTTGACCGCGTCATGAACGAGCAGCCAGCTGCCCTTGTGGCCGGGGACAGAGCCCTTGACGAAGATGAGGCCGCGGCCGGCGTCGGTGCGGACCACCTCCAAATTCTGCTGGGTGCGGTTCCTCGCGCCCATATGGCCCGCCATCTTCTTGTTCTTGAAGACGCGGCCCGGATCCTGGCGCTGCCCGGTCGAGCCGTGCGAGCGGTGCGAGACCGAGACGCCGTGGGTGGCGCGCAAGCCCTTGAAGCCCCAGCGCTTCATCGCGCCGGCGAAGCCCTTGCCCTGGGTCACGCCCTGGACGTCGACCAGCTGGCCGGCGACGAAATGGTCGGCGGTGAGCTCCGCGCCGACATCGAGAAGCGCGTCCTCGTCGACCCGGAACTCGACGACTTTCGCCTTCGGCTCGACCTCGGCCTTGCCGAAATGGCCGCGCTGCGGCTTGGAAAGGTTCTTCGCCTTGGCCGAGCCGGCGCCCAATTGGACCGACGTATAGCCGTCGCGCTCCGCCTCGCGGCGGGCGACGACCTGCAGATTTTCGAGCGCCAGGACGGTGACGGGCACATGGCGGCCGTCGTCCTGGAACAGGCGGGTCATCCCGACTTTTTTCGCGATCACGCCGGTGCGCATGACCAAACTCCTCATACAGAGGCCCCCGACGCAAATGCCGGGGGCGTGTGTCAGCCCGAAAACGATGCGTGCCCCGTCTGGGCTGCTTCCCCGCTTGTGGCGGAGAGGACGGGGGACGCAGACCACGGAAGCTCCGTGCGGTATCCCTTATCTCTCGTCATGCCAGCGAAGGCTGGCATCCAAGCGGTCTCGGAGACCCATTGGACCCCAGCCTTCGCTGGGGTGACGTAAATTGGCTCAGGCCAATTTGATCTCAACATCGACGCCGGCGGCCAAATCGAGCTTCATCAGCGCGTCGACCGTCTGCGGCGTCGGCTGCACGATGTCGAGCAGCCGCTTGTAGGTCCGGACCTCGAACTGCTCGCGCGACTTCTTGTCGACGTGCGGAGAGCGGTTCACGGTGAACTTCTCGATCCGCGTCGGCAGAGGAATGGGGCCGCGAATAAGAGCACCCGTGCGCCGAGCGGTGTCGGCGATGTCGCCCGTGGCCTGATCGAGCACACGATGGTCGAAAGCCTTCAGGCGAATGCGGATATTCTGCGTTTCCATGTCCACTACCGATGCGAAAGAGCCGCCCCGAGGGGCAAACCAAACAGTACGTCTCCGAACCTTGCGGGCCCGGATCGGCCATACGCGATACTAAAAATTGCGAGCCGCCCGAATCCCGAGGGAGCCGGGCGGCTGCGGGTCCCCTACTACTTCGTGATCGTTCCGACAACCCCCGCGCCGACGGTCCGGCCGCCTTCGCGAATGGCGAAGCGCAGGCCCTGGTCCATCGCGATCGGGGCAATGAGCTTCACGTTGAGGCTGACATTGTCGCCGGGCATGACCATCTCGGTCCCTTCCGGCGGCACCACTTCGCCCGTCACGTCGGTCGTGCGGAAGTAGAATTGCGGACGG
>DASQFO010000224.1:0-4712 GCA_035633095.1 Allosphingosinicella sp.
TGCTCGGCTTCCACATCGAGGTGCCCGCAAGGAACGCCGACAGGTTGATGGCGGCCGAGTCGGGCTTCACCCATCGCCAGACGCTCGCCGGCGTCGTCCGCTTCAACGCGGCGGACCTCCACGAGGAGGCGCGCCGGGTCACCGAATCGGGAAGCCGCGCTTTGGCCGCTGAAGCCGAGCATTTCGAGGCGCTGACGCGCGAGGCGCTGGACCGCGCCGAAGCGATCGCCGCGGCCGCCGACGCGCTCGCCCGGCTCGACGTCGCCGCCGCGCTCGCCGAGCGCGCGGCCGAAGGCGGCTGGTGCCGCCCACGCTTCGAAGCCCATGATTGCTTAGAGGTCGAAGCGGGGCGCCACCCGGTGGTCGAAGAGGCCCTGAGGGCCGGCGGCGCAAGATTCGTCGCCAACGATTGCCGCCTCGGCGAGGAAAACCGCCTGTGGCTGGTCACCGGCCCCAATATGGGCGGCAAGTCGACCTTCCTGCGCCAGAACGCGCTGATCATCCTGCTCGCCCAGGCCGGCTCCTGCGTCCCCGCCGCGAGCGCGAGCCTGGGCCTGGTCGACCGGCTGTTCAGCCGGGTCGGCGCGTCGGACAATCTCGCCCGAGGCCGTTCGACCTTCATGGTCGAGATGGTCGAGACCGCGGCGATCCTCGCCCAGGCGACGCCAAGGAGCTTCGTCATCCTCGACGAGGTCGGGCGCGGCACCTCCACCTATGACGGACTCGCCATCGCCTGGGCGGTCACCGAGGCGATCCACGACGCCGGCCGTTGCCGCTGCCTGTTCGCGACCCATTATCACGAGCTGACGAGGCTGGCTGAGCGCCTCGACGCCTTGTCGCTCCACCACGTCCGCGCCCGCGAGTGGAAGGGCGACCTCGTTCTGCTCCACGAAGTCGCCGACGGGCCCGCGGACCGCAGCTACGGCATCGCGGTCGCCAAGCTCGCGGGCCTGCCGCCGCCGGTGCTGGCCCGGGCCAGGTCGGTGCTCGCCAAGCTGGAGGCGGGCCGGGCCGCGACCGGCGGCATCGCCGCCGGGCTCGACGATCTGCCGCTGTTCGCCGCCGCGCCGATCGAGGAAGCCGCGCCCGACCCGGTCCATGCCGCGCTCGACGAGGTCGAGCCCGACACGCTGGCGCCGCGCGAGGCGCTCGAGCTCGTCTACCGGCTGAAGCGGCTGAAGGCCGAGCGGGACGGATGAGCGCGCGGCTCCTTCAGGTCCCGAGCCAGCGCGAGATCGTCGACCGGCGCGCCGTCGCCGCCTTGCTCGACGAAGCGGATCGCAAGGGCGCCCCGGTCATTCTGAAGGACGCGCTGGCGCAGGGACGCGCCGAGATCGCGCGGCGCCTCGCCGAGAAACCCTATGCCGGCACCGAGGCGGCTTCCGCCTACGCCTTCCTGACCGACCAGATCCTGCGGCTTGCCTTCGATTTCGTCACCCAGCGGCTGCACCCGCTCGCCAATCCGACCACCTCGGAGCGGCTGCTGCTGATGGCGGTGGGCGGCTACGGGCGCGGCGAGATGGCGCTTCATTCGGATGTCGACATCGCCTTCGTGACCCCGTGGAAGGCGACGGGCTGGACCGAGACGGCGATCGAGACGATCCTCTATCTGCTGTGGGATCTGGGACTCAAGGTCGGCCATAGCACGCGCACGGTCGACGAGGTGATCCGTACCGCCGCCGGCGATCACACGGTCCGCACCGCGGTCCTCGAATCGCGCTACATCTGGGGCGACGAGGCGCTCTACGACGACGTCGCGGCGCGATTCTGGAAGGACGTCGTCGCCGGCAGTGTCGGCGGCTTCGTCAAGGAAAAGCTCGACGAGCGCGACGCGCGCCACAAGCGCATGGGCGACAGCCGCTACGTCGTCGAGCCCAATATCAAGGAAGGCAAAGGCGGCCTGCGCGATCTCCACGCTCTGTTCTGGATCGGGAAATACGCCTACCGGCTGCGCTCCGTCGCGGAGCTGGTCGAGGTCGGCCTGTTCTCGCCCGCCGAGCTGCGCCAGTTCCAGCGCGCCGAGCGCTTCCTGTGGGCGGTGCGCTGCCACCTCCACCTCGCCGCCGGCCGGCCTGAGGAGCGCCTCACCTTCGATTATCAGCGCGAGATCGCGGAGCGGATGAACTATGCCGACCGGCCCGGCAAATCGCCGGTCGAGCGGTTCATGCGCCACTATTTCCTGCACGCCAAGACGGTCGGCGACCTGACCGGCGTCTTCCTCGCGCATCTCGACGAGAAGTTCGCGAGGCGCGGGCGCCGGATCGGCTTTCCCGCCTTTCGCCGCCGGCCGGGCAAGCTCGAGGGCTTCATGCTCGACCGCGGCCGGCTCGCGATCCCCGACGATGCCTTCCTTGCCGGGGACCCGGTGCGGCTCGTTCAGATGTTCGCGCTCGCCGACCGCTACGGCCTCGAAATCCACCCGCTGGCGATGCGCGCCGCCACCCGCAATGCGAGGCTGATCGACGCCAAGGTGCGCGCCGACCCGCGCGCCAACGCCCTGTTCCTCGACGTGCTGACGTCGCCTCGCGATCCCGAGACGGTGTTGCGCTGGATGAACGAGGCCGGTGTCTTCGGCCGCTTCATTCCCGATTTCGGCCGCGTCGTCGCCAAGATGCAGTTCGACATGTACCACCATTATACGGTCGACGAGCATTCGATCCGGGCGATCGGCCTTCTCTCGCGGATCGAGCGCGGCGAATTGCGCGAGGAGCACAAGCTCTCCACCGCTTTGTTCAAGCTGATCGCCTCGCGCCGCGCGCTCTACGCCGCGGTGCTGCTCCACGACATCGCCAAGGGCCGGGGCGGCGATCACAGCGAGCTCGGCGCCGAGGTCGCGCTCGCGCTCTGCCCGCGGCTCGGCCTCACCGAGGCCGAGACCGAGACGGTCGCCTGGCTGGTGCGCTGGCACCTCTTGATGTCCGCCACCGCCTTCAAGCGCGATCTCGCCGATCCCAAGACCATCCAGGATTTCGTCGAACGGGTGAAGAGCCTCGAGCGGCTCCGGCTCCTGTTCCTCCTCACCGTCGTCGACATTCGCGCGGTGGGCCCCGGCACCTGGAACAGCTGGAAAAGCCAGCTGCTGCGCGAGCTGTTCGACGCCGGCGAGGAGATGCTGCGGCTCGGCCACAAGCAAAAGGGACGAAAGGAGCGGATCGCGGCGACCCAGGCCGATCTCGCCGCCGCCCTGAGCTGGGACGAGAGCCGCTTCGCCCGCTTCACCTGGCGGCTGCCGGACAGCTATTGGCTCGCCGAGCCGATCGAGGTGATGGCGCGCAACGCCCGCTTCCTCGACGCGGCCGACCGCGCGCCCGAGCGGATCGGACCCGTCGAGGCGCTGGTGCAGGCGGAGCGCGGCGCCACCCTCATCTCGGTTTATGCCAGGGATCATCCCGGCCTTTTCTATCGGGTAGCGGGCGCGATCAGCCTCGCCGGCGGCAACATCATCGACGCCCGCATCCACACTACCGACGACGGCATGGCGCTCGACAATTTCCTCGTCCAGGACATGGGCCGCGGCCCGTTCGCCGATCCGCACCAGCTGACAAGGCTCAAGGCCGAGGTCGTGAAGGCGCTCGAGGGGCACGAGCCTTCGGCCGATCGCCTCGCGGCGCGCGCTTTGCCGTTGCGCCGGGCCGAAGCGTTCCGCATCCGGCCGGCGGCGTTCGTCGATAACAAGGCGTCGAACCGTTACACGGTGGTCGAGGTCAACGCCCGCGACCGCGCCGCTCTGCTGTTCGAGCTCGCCCGGGCCATCTATGTATCGCGGGCGGTCGTCCACAGCGCCCATATCGCGACCTATGGCGAGCGCGCGGTCGACGTCTTCTACCTGACCGATACGAACGGGGGAAAGATCGAGAGCCCGGCGCGGCTGAAGGCGCTGCAGGCGCGCCTGCTCAAGGCCTCGGCGCCCGCCGCCCCGGCCGGGCAGCAGGCGGCCTAGCCGTTCCCGCCGTTCGGCCCATGGAAAAGGCCCCCGCCATCGCCGGCGAGGGCCTTGTTCCGCCGGCCCCTCCGATCAGAAGCGGAAGCGGCCGGTAATGCCGTAGGTGCGCGGTTCGGCGAGGAAGGCCGAGAAGATTTGCCGCCCGCCCGGGAACCGTGGATCAGTGAACGGCGCGGAAGTCGAGCCCGCCTGGAACGGCGAGTTGAACGCGACCTGCGCGTAATCCGTGTCGAGCAGGTTCTGCGCCCACAGCTCGACCGACCATTGCTGGCGCGGCCCGCGCAAGCCGACACGGGCGTTGACGACGGCGTAGCTGTCTTCAGCGCCCTGCGGGAACAAGTCTGACTTGGTATTGTAGTTATCGGACACGCGCGCATCGACATAGAACAGGCCCGACAGGCCCGAATTGCCGATCTCGGGCGTCCAGGTGAACGCGCCGGTAGCGACGATTTCCGGCGCGTTGGAGAGATTGTTCCCGGGCAGCACGCGAAGCGCCGGATCCAGCGGCGCGCCGGTGCTGTTACCGACCAAATCGTTCTGATATTTCGTCTCGGCGAGGGTGAGGCCGAGACTGAGCGACATGTCGCGCCTCGGCCGCAACTGGGCTTCGATCTCGACGCCTTGCGACCGCACGCCGAAGGTGACGTCGCCCGGTGCGCAGCGGCCCGTCGTCGCGCTCAGGTCGCGGTCGGTGTCGCCCAGCTCGGTGCTGCAGCCGTTGATGGTCTGGACCAGGAACACGGTTCCGTTGAACGTGTTCAGCTGGAAA
>DASQFO010000225.1:0-3013 GCA_035633095.1 Allosphingosinicella sp.
GTGGCCGACATAATCGGTGGCGGAAAGGCCGATGGCGAGGAGGTCGGTCGCGGGGCCCTGGCCCAGGCGCATTCGGTTGCGGAAGGCGTGGGCGAGGGCGAGGACGGCATAATCATATTCGGGCGAGGCGCGGTACGCCGCTTTGTCGCCGGCGGGGCGGGCGAAGCGGCCGGTGCCGACGCTGATGGCGCGGCCCGGCACCGCGACGGCCCGGCTACGCGGCGCGCAAAGGTCGGGCAACGCCATCGGCTCGCGGGCGCGGGCGAGCGCGTCGGCGACGCGGGCGTTCGCTTCGCGCACCGGGGCGGGTGGAGCGACACCGGCATGGCTGACGAAGACGCCGTCCTGCCACCACCAGCGCTGGTCGGGCGCGTGGCCGCCCATCATCACCGCCGCCCGGTCCTTGCCGGCGACCGCGACCACGCGGCTGCGCGGGTCGGCGCGGCGCATCAGATCGCCGAGCGTCGGGACGCGCAGGTGCACGGGGGAGACGGTGTAGTTCGCGGAACTGCTGCCGGGGGCGCGCTCGTCCTCGGCGCAATAGATATATTTGTCGGGGCGCGCGGCATTGAGATCGTACCAATTGTTGGCGACGATGCCGGTCCGCGCCGGGCGGGCGCCGGTCAGGATGGTCGAATGGCCGGGGCAGGTCTCGGTCGCGGCGTGCGACTGGTAGCCCGACGGGAAGACGATGCCCTGCGAGAGGCGTCTCAGGCCGCCGGTGAAATGCTGGCGGTATTGCGCGAACAGGTCGGCGGAGAGTTGATCGACCGAGATGGCGACGATCAGGCGGGGTGGGCCGGGTTGCTGCGCGGCGGCCGGCGCTGCGAGGAGGAGCAGTCCGGCGAGGAGCTTGAGCTTCATTCGGGCCTCCGATCAGGCGCGGGCGTCCAGCCGGCGCCCGATCGCGACGAACACATAGATGAGCGGCGGAACCATGACGATCGACAGCACCACCTTGGCGAGCATCTGGCCGACCAGCAGCTCGGTAATCGGGAAGACGCCGTAAAAGGCGATCGAGATGAACAGGAACGTATCGACGATCTGCGAAAGCACGCTGGCGACGGCCGCCCGCAACCAGAGCAATTTGCCGCCTTCGCCCTTCAATTTGCTGAAGATGGTGACGTTGAGGATCTGCGACGTGCCGTAGGCGACGATGCCGCCGATCCAGATGCGCGGCGTCGAGCCCATCATCGTCTCGAAGGCGGCCAGGCGCTCGGGGGCCATGTCGGCCGATGCGGGGACGTTGAGCACCAGCAGGGTCAGCAGGATCGAGAAGATGAGCGGGACGAAGCCGACCAGCACCAGCCGGTTGGCCGTCTCGCGTCCGAACAGTTCAGCCACGGCGCTCGAGGTGATCACCAGGAAGAGGAAGGCGAAGATGCCCGCCTCGACCGCGAGCGGGCCGAGCGCGACCTGCTTGTTGCCGAGCACGCCGGCGATGCAGACCATGCCGCCGTAGAAGATGGCGAAGGCGAACAGGGAGCGGGGATATTGGGGTGCGGGCTGTGTGCTCATTGCGAATGCGTAACCGGTTTATCCCCGCGCAAAAAGGGCTTTCCGTTCGGGCGCAATCCGGCCATGTCACGCGCGTGACTGAGACCCGTCTGGACGTGCTGGCGATCGGCGACGCGGTGGTGGACGTGATCGCCACCGCCGAGGATAGGTTCCTGGTCGCGGAGGGGCTGGTCAAGGGCTCGATGCAGGTGCTCGACGCCGGCGGCGCGACCCGGCTTTACGCCCAGATGAGCCAGGCGCGCGAGACCAGCGGCGGCTCGGCCGCGAACACGATGGCGGGCGTCGCCGCGCTGGGCGGGCGCGCCGGCTTCGTCGGCCAGGTTTCCGACGACCAGCTCGGCGAGATCTTCACCCACGATATAAGAGCGCTCGGCGTAGAGTTCCTGACTCCGGCCAAGTCCGGCGGGCTGCCGACCGGGCGCTGCCTGATCCTGGTCACGCCCGACGCGCAGCGGACGATGAACACGTTTCGGGGTGCCGCGCACGAGCTCTCGGCAGACGTGCTCGACGCCGACCAGATCAGGGGCGCGGCGATCCTCTATCTCGAAGCCTATCTGTGGCGCTCCGCGGGGCCGCGCGCGGCGATGGAGCAGGCGATGGCGATCGCCCACCAAGCGGGGCGCAAGGTCGCCTTCACCTTGTCCGACATCGCCTGCATCGCGCCGCACCGGCCTGAGATGATGGCGATGATCGAGAGCGGGGCGATCGACCTCCTCTTCGCCAATGAGAACGAGATCAGGGAATTGGCGGATCTGCCCGAACGCGACGCGGCGATCGCGGCGCTCGAGGACAAGCTGCCGCTGATCGTCGTCACCTGCGGTCCGGAAGGGGCGATGGCGGTCGAGCGCGGGCGCAGGGCGAGGGTGCCGGTCGCGCGGATCGGGGCCGGGATCGTCGACACGACCGGCGCGGGCGACCTGTTCGCCGCAGGCTTCCTGGTCGGGCAGGCGCGCGGGAAGGGCCTCGAAGAATCGCTCAACATCGGCTCGATCGCGGCGGCCGAAGTGATTTCGCATTTCGGGGCGCGGCCCGAAGCGGATCTGAAGGCGATGGTGGGCCTGTGAAGCGTCTCGCCGTCTATTGCGGATCGAGCATGGGCACCAACCCGGCCTTCGCCGCGACCGCGAAGGCGCTGGGCGAGGAAATGGCCGCGCGCGGCATCGGGCTCGTCTATGGCGGCGGCCGGCTCGGCCTGATGGGCGTTGTCGCCGACGCGGTGCTCGAGGCGGGCGGCACCGCTTATGGCGTGATCCCGCAGGCGCTGATCGACCTCGAAGTCGCCCATGTCGGCCTCACCGAATTGCACATCGTCGGCTCAATGCACGAGCGCAAGGCGATGATGACCGACTTGACCGACGCCTTCGTCGCGATTCCGGGCGGGATCGGCACGCTCGACGAATTGTTCGAGGCGTGGAGCTGGAACGCATTGGGCTATCACGCCAAGCCGTTCGCGCTGCTCAACGTCGACGGCTTCTGGGACGGGATGATCGCGTTC